>JBBIHX010000060.1:6866-14919 GCA_037446815.1 Caldilineae bacterium
TCGCGGCTCCGCCGCTCGGAATGACAGGCTGTATGCTGGCGTTGCGAGCGAAGCCACCCCTCGCAGGCGCGTCGCCGTCGCCTCGGATTATAGCGGCAAGGACAGCCGTTGACAAAGCCGACAGCCGAGGGTATAATCCGCGACACGTTGACCGGTTCCAGGTCGGGAGGTACGATTGCGTCTCCGCGGCAAGAAGGTTCTCACGATAGCCTTGTTGCTGGCCGTGCTCCTGGGTGGGGTGGCCGGCATGGCCCGCACCCTGGAGGACTACCGCCAGGCGTTGCAGTCATCGGGCGTGCAGCCGACGCCGCCCCGCACCGTCCACAACACCGACGTGAACCCCTACGGCGCCAATTTCTTCCTGGCCCGCGAAGTGGAACTGTGGAAGCGCGAGAAGACCGTCCAGATGGCCGCCGCGGCGGGCATTCGCTGGGCCAAGCAGCAGTTCTCGTGGGAGGAGATTGAGCCGCGCAAGGGGGATTTCCGCATCCCCGCCACGGGCGAGAGCAGTTGGGGCAAGTACGACCAGATTGTGGACCTGTTCCTGCGGTACGGCATGGAGGTCATCGCCCGCCTGGACCGCCCGCCCGACTGGACGCGCCAGGACAACACCCTCAAGGAGCGCCCGCCCGATAACTTCGCCGACTACGGCAACTTCGTGTACGAATTCGTGCGCCACTTCAAGGGCCGCATTCACTACATCCAGATTTGGAACGAGCCGAACATCTACCCCGAATGGGGCGAGCGGCCGGTGGACCCCGCTGCGTATGTGGAACTCCTGAAGATCGCCTATCTGCGCGCCAAGGAGGCCGACCCCAACATCGTGGTGCTGAGCGCGCCGCTGGCCATCACGCTGGGCGAGCCGCACCCCGAGCCCGGCAAGTGGCGCTCCATGAGCGACCTGCAATTCCTGGAGGAGATGTACCAGGCGGGCGCGAAGGACTACTTTGACATCCTCTCGGCCAACGCCTTTGGCATGAGCCTGCCGCCCGAGGACCCGCCTGACCCGAACAAACTCAACTTCTCCCGCGTGGTGCTCCTGCGCCAGATTATGGAGAAGTACGGCGATGGCCAGAAGGCCGTGTGGTTCAACGAGTACGGCTGGAACGCCGCGCCCGAGTCGTTCCCGCTGGGGGCGCTCATCTGGGGGCGCGTGGACGAGGAGACCCAGGCGCAGTACACCGTGCGCGGGATTGAAATGGCCCGCCAGCAGTGGCCGTGGGCGGGCGTCTTCTGCATCTGGTACTTCCGCCAGGTGGGGCAGTACCCGGCAGACGAGGCCGCCTACTACTTCCGCTTGGTGGACCCCGACTTCACGCCGCGCCGCCTGTACTACGCCATCAAGGAGGTCGCCACGGCCCTGCCGCCCGCCGGCCCGGGCACCCACGAGGAGACCAGTCCGGCGGTGCAGCGCGACGGCGGATGGGAACGCATCCTTGCGCCGCAGGTGAGCGGGGGCGGCTACCTGGAGGCTTCGGCGGCGGGCGCGTCGCTCACGTTCACGTTCATGGGCCAGATCGTGAGCCTGGTGGTGCACAAGTCGCCCTATGCAGGGCGGCTGTGGGTGGCGCTGGACGGTCGGAACGCTCCCGGGCTCCTTGTGGACGAACAGGGACACTCGTACATAGACCTGCACAGCAACAGCGATGTCTGGACGGAGATGCCGGTGGTGCGCGATGCGGGGAGCGGAACCCACACGCTGCAACTGACCGTGGCTTCGCAGGCGGATCCGGCAGCGACGGGCGCGAAATGCGGCATTGATACGTTTGTGGTGCGGGCGGCTCCCACGCCGAGTTTCCCCTACGTGCCGCTCGGGGCGTTCGCCCTCATCGCGGCGGTGGCGGTCGTGGGCCTGGCGCGCGCGGTTAGGAAAAGCCGGTAGCGCCAATCGGGCAGCCCGGCAGGGGCAGCGCCCGCCGCCTTCGGGAGAATGACTGCACCCACAGACGGCGGATGGCCAATCGCTGACCGCTGACTGCTATTCCTACTTGAACCTCCCCACCACCACCTTCCCCGCCAACTCCTCCGCGCTCATCTTCGCGGCGCGGTCTTTGGGGACGCAGAGGGTCTTGTACCGCTCCAGAAGGGCCACGGGGTCGGCCAGTTGGTTGCGGCGGCCCCATTGCGTCGGGCACGGGCTGAGCACTTCCACAAAAGCGAACCCCTTGTGCAGCAGCGCCTCCTTCAGCGTGCGGATGAGCGGGCGGATGTGATAGACCGACCAGCGGGCGACGAACGACGCCCCCGCTCCTTCTACCAGTTTGCACAGGTCAAAAGGCGGCTCCTCGTTGCCCTGCGGCGTGGTGGCGGTGATGGTGCCGATGTCGGTGGTGGGCGTAACCTGGCCGCCGGTCATGCCGTAGATTTGATTGTTGGCGCAGATGACGGTCATGTCCAGGTTGCGACGGGCGGCGTGAATCAGGTGGTTGCCGCCGATGGCCGCGATGTCGCCGTCGCCCCCGATGACGACGACGTTCAGGTCGGGGTTGAACAGCGCCGCGCCGGTGGCGAAGGCGACGGGCCGCCCGTGGGTCGTGTGGAGCGTGTCGGCAGCGAAGTGCGGGCTGGGAATCCACCCCGCGCACCCGATGCCCGACACGAACAGCATTCGGGACACATCCAGCCCCAGTTCGTCCACAGCGCGCAGGATGGCGCCCATGAGGATGCCATGCCCGCACCCGGGGCACATGGTGGAGGGGAACACCTCCGGCCGAATCAGCGCGCGGATGGATTCAGTGGTTGCCGTCTTCGTGCTCATCGCAGCCACTCCTTCATGACGGCCCAGATTTCGTCGGGCGCGATGACTTCGCCGTCGGTCTTGCCGAATCCGCGCGCGTCGGGGATCACGCGCTGGACCTCGCGGAGCATCTGGCCGCGGTTCATCTCGGCCACCAGGACGCGCTCGCTCCGCGCGGCGACGTCGCGCAGCGCCTGGGATGGGAACGGCCAGACGGTGCGCGGGCGGAACAGCCCCACTCGATGCCCGTCCTCGCGGGCCATGCGCGCCGCGCCCAGCGCCGATCGCGCCGTGAACCCAAAACTTACCAGCAGCATGTCCAGTCGCTCATCCTCGCACAGGTACGTCTCGCTCGCCACGATTTCGTCCAGGCTGTCGGTGATCTTGGTGCACAGGCGCTCGGTGAGTTCGGCCTGGGCCTTGGCGCTGGACGTGCGGCGGTAGCCCCAGGCGTCGTGGGTGGAGCCGGTAACGAGGAGGCGATGCCCCTCGCCGAAAACGGGCATGGGCGGCACGGGCTTGCCGCCGAAGGGCGGTTCTCGGTCCGTCGGGCCGATGCGGTTGAAGACGCGCACCTCCGGCGGGATGGTCAGGTTCTCGCGCAGATGCCCCACGCCTTCGTCGGCCAGCAGAATCACCGGCACGCGGAACCGCTCGGCCAGGTTGAAGGCGCGGATGGTCTCGGTGTACATCTCGGCAACGGACCACGGCGACAGGGCGATGATCTCGTAGTCGCCGTGGGCGCCCCAGCGGACCTGCATGTAGTCGCCCTGGCCAGGGCGCGTGGCCTGGCCGGTGCTGGGGCCGGCGCGCTGGACATCCACGATGACCAGCGGCGTCTCGGTGATGATGGCGTAGCCGAGGTTTTCCAGCATGAGGCTGATGCCCGGGCCGCTGGTGGCCGTCATGGCCTTTGCGCCCGTCCAGGCCGCGCCGATGCACGATGCGATGGACGCGATCTCATCTTCCATCTGGGCGAAGACGCGCTTGCCGGGCAATTCCGCGAAGCGCGCGCAGATGCGCTCCATGATCTCGCTGGCCGGCGTAATGGGGTAGCCTGCGTAGAAGTTGCACCCCGCGGCGATGGCCCCCTCGGCGCACGCCTCGTCGCCCTGCATGAAGTGCGGCCCGGGCGGGAGCGGCGACGGGACAGTCGTCCAGCCCTGGGGCAGTGGGCGAGGCGACGGGCCGGCCACAGGCGCACCCGCGGGTTCCGCGCCGGCCGCGCTTCTCGCCTCGTCGCCCGAGACGGCGATGGCCAGGTCGGGGCACAGGAGTTCGCACTGGCGGCACACGGTGCAGTCGCCGGGCCGCGCCGCGACAACCGGGTGAAACCCGTGGTCAAACGATTGCTGGTCTATCTCCAGCACATGGCGGGGGCACACGCTGACGCAGATGTAGCACCCCTTGCACCAATCCCGATTTATGACGATTTCCGGCATGTCCTCTGGTCCTGCACCGCACACTGTCGTTGCGGGTTGTGTTTTTCTGTAAGCCCCGCAAGGGCGGGTCTGTAGGGGCGGGTCCGAGGTAGGGGCGGGTCTGAGACCCGCCCCTACAGACCTGCCCCTACCCTGTGTCTCTCCCCCGTGCAACTTCTACTTCCGCAGGCGCTTGCGGAGTTCCTCGGTCAACGCCGGCACGATTTGGAACAGGTCGCCCACGATGCCGTAGTTGGCCACCTTGAAGATGGGGGCCTCGGGGTCCTTGTTGATGGCCACGATGATCTTGGACGTGCCCATTCCGGCCAGGTGCTGGATGGCGCCCGAAATGCCGCAGGCGATGTACAGGTCGGGGCGGACGGTGCGGCCCGTCTGGCCCACCTGGTGCGCGTAGGGAATCCAGCCAGCGTCCACGGCCGCGCGCGAGGAGCCGACGGCCCCGCCCAGCACCTCGGCCAACTCGCGGAGCGGCTTGAACCCCTCCGGCCCGCGCACGCCGCGCCCGCCCGACACGATGATCTTGGCGTCGGCCAGGTTGACCTCGCCCTCCTCCACGATGAAGTCCACCACCTTGGCCGCGATCTGGTCCTCGGTCATCACCGGCGGGACTTTCACGATTTGGCCCTGGCGGCTGGAATCCGGCTCGGGCATCTCAAACACGCGGTGGCGCACCGTCGCCATCTGCGGCCGGTAGTTGGGGCAGATGATGGTGGCCATGATGTTGCCGCCGAAGGCCGGGCGAGTCTGGCGCAGTAGTTTGGTCTCCGGGTCAATATCCAGCCCCGTGCAGTCTGCCGTGAGGCCGGTGTGGACTTCGGTCGCCACGGCGCCGGCCAAATCGCGGCCTCGGGCGCTGGCCCCCAGCAGGAAGATTTCCGGCTTGTACTGCCGCACCAGGTGCACCAGTTGCTTGGCGTAGGGCGCGGTGCGATACACGCCCAGCGACGGGTCGTCCACCAGGAAGACGCGGTCTGCACCGTAGTAGATGGCCTGTTGCGCGATGCCGTCCACGTTGTGGCCTAGAACACAGGCGGTGAGGGTCGTGCCTAGGCTGTCGGCGATCTTGCGGCCCTGGCCCATCATCTCCCACGAGATGCTGCACGCCTCGCCTCGGAACTGCTCCACCCAGACCCAGACGCCCTGGTAGGCGCTGATGTCTTCCTCGCCCCTGCCCCGCTCGGGGAGGCTGAGGGCTTCCACAGGGCAGACCTCCAGGCACGCGCCGCAGGCGGTGCACTTGTCGTCCACCGCGGCCTTGTCGTCCTCCATGCGGAGCGCGCCAAAGGGGCAGGCCGCCACGCAGGCCCCGCAGCCGATGCAGGTTTCGGTGTCAATGATCAAGAGTGCCATGACAGCCTCCTATATCACTTTCTCTTGAAGCAGCAGGTCGGCCAGTTTCGCGGCCTGCTCCTGGGGCGATTCGCCCTCAATCATCACGATTTGCCCGCTGCGGGGCGGCGGATTGAACACGCGCACCACCTGGGTTGGCGAGCCTTTCAGCCCCAGCAGGTCCGGTTTGGCGTCGGGCAGGTCCGCTGCCGTCCAGACGGGGATTTCCGTGCGCGTGGCCCGCCGAATGCCCATGATGGTGGGGTAGCGTGGCTGGTTGATGTCCTTGACCACGGTGAGCAGGGCGGGCAGGCGCGTCTCCACGACCTCGCGGCCCTCCTCCAGGAGCCGCTCCACGCGGATACGCTTGGCCTGGAAGTCAATCTCCTGAATCTTGAACACATACGTGAGTTGCTCAATGTCCAACTGTCGGGCGATGCCTGGGCCAACCTGGCCAGTGTCTCCGTCAATGGCCTGCTTGCCGCAGAGGATCACGTCAAAATCGCCGATTTTGCGGATGGCATTGGCCAGCGTGTAAGCAGTGGCCCACGTGTCCGAACCTGCGAAGGCGCGGTCGCTGAGGAGAATCGCCTGGTCGGCGCCCATGGCGATGGCCTCTTTCAGCGCCTCCTTGGCCTGGGGCGGGCCCATGGAGATGACCGTAACCTTGCCCCCGAACTTCTCGCGCAGGCGCAGGGCCTCCTCAATGGCGTAGGTGTCAAAGGGGTTGACGATGCTCGGGACGCCCTCGCGGATGAGCGTCCCCGTCTCAGGGTTCACCTTCACGTCTGTGGTGTCGGGCACCTGTTTGATGCAGACAATGGCGTGCACGCTGTCCCTCCTTTGCTGGGAATGAATGGGATGGGGTAGCCCAGAGCCATCAGCAATCAGCCTTCAGCCATCAGTGAATGCACGCTGAGGGCTGAACGCTGAAGGCTGACCGCTCGCTATGCTTCTCTTTGCCACTCCTCGGGATCGTAGGCGGGCAGTTCGCACCGAAGCGGCTTATCGCTGCGGTATCCCAGGGCGTACTGGGCTTGCATGAGTTGCTGAATCTCCTTGGAGCCTTCGTAGATGACCGCGCCCTTGGAGTTGCGCAGGTACCGCTCCACGTCGTACTCATCGGAGTAGCCATAGGCCCCGTGGACTTCCACGGCGTCGTCGGCGCACTCAAACGACGATTGCGTCGCGAACCACTTGGCCAGGCCCGTTTCGCGCGTGCTGCGGATGCCCTGATTCTTGAGCCAGCCTGCGCGCAGGTACAGCAGGCGCGCCGCCTCGTATTTCAGCACCATGTTGGCGATCATCTGCTGGACGAGTTGGTGCTGGCCGATGGGGACGCCGAAGGTCTGGCGCTCGTTGGCGTACTTGACGGATGCCTCCAAGCAGGCGCGGATGAGGCCCGTTGCCCCCGCCGCCACCGTGTAGCGGCCGTTGTCCAGGCAGGACATGGCGATGCGGAACCCCTCGCCCTCCAGGCCCAGCATGTTCTCGGCGGGCACGGGGACGTCGGTCATGGAGATGAAGCCGGTGTTGCCTGCGCGGACGCCCAGTTTGCCGTGGATGGTGCCGGTCTCCAAGCCGGGCCAGCCGCGCTCCACGATGAACGCGGACATGCCCGTGTGGTCGCGCGCACGCTTCTTCTCCATGTCCGTCCAGGCGAAGATGAGGAAGTGGTCGGCCACGTCCGCCAGCGAAATCCACATCTTCTCGCCGTTCAGAATCCAGTGGCCGCCCTCGCGCCGCGCCGTGGACTGGATGCCGAGGACATCCGACCCCGCCGCCGGTTCCGTGAGGCCGTAGGTGGCGATCTTCTGGCCCATGGCCTGGGGAACGAGGTACTTCTGCTTCTGCTCTTCGGTACCCCATTGCAGGAGGCCCAGGCTGTTGAGGCCCACGTGGACTGACATAATGACCCGCGCCGAGGTGTCCACGCGCTCCAACTCCTCGCAGGTCAGGCCCAGCGAGATGTAGTCCATGCCCGCGCCGCCGTAGCGGACGGGGATGCAGATGCCGAGGATGCCTTGGGCAGCCATCTTGGGCAGGATGCTGCGGTCAAAGGTGTGCTTGCGGTCGTTCTCCTTCACGGTGGGGGCGATCTCGCGTTCGGCGAATTCGCGCACCATCTTCTGTACCATCAGGTGCTCTTCCGACAGGGTAAAATCCATCAAGCGCCTCCTCGTTCCGGCGAGCCCGTGCGGCGGAAACAGACAAGGGCGAGGCATTTGTAGCAGCAGGCGGGGGAACATGCTGCGCCTGCCGACAACTGCTTCGCCCGTATGGGATTGCGCCCTTGCACGTCCGAGACCTCCGTGGGCTCTGGCCTGTTGTTGGGCTCATTATATCACGGCGCGCAAAATGAAACAAGTGGGCGCGGGGCAGGACTCGGTTCCATCTTGTGTTGGTGAACCGTAGGCGCACTCTCCTCGTGTGTCATTGCGAGCGGAGCGAAGCAATCCCACGCCCCGGAGATTGCTTCGGGCACTGCGTGCCCTCGCAATGACAGCCACCCGCAGACGCTGGAACCGAATGCGGGGCGCCATCG
>JBBIHX010000061.1:0-14886 GCA_037446815.1 Caldilineae bacterium
AGGGTGAGGGTGTATCGCCTGCGGCTCGTCGGCGTGGAGCGCGGGGCGCTGGTGGGGGTCGTTGAGGCGGTTCCAAGGCCCGTTGGCACCTCCTGTCATTCTGAGCGGCGCAGCCGCGAAGAATCTCGCCCCTCACCCCAGCCCTCTCCCGAAGGGTGAGGGTGTATCGCCTGCGGCTCGTCGGCGTGGAGCGCGGGGCGCTGGTGGCGGTCGTTGAGGCGGTTCCAAAGTCTGTTGGTGGCTGTCATTGCGAGGGCGCGGAGCGCCCGAAGCAATCTCCGGGGCGTGGGATTGCTTCGCTTCGCTCGCAATGACACACGAGGAGAGTGCGCCTACGGTTCGCCAACACAAGGTGGAACCGAATGGGGGCGTTGAGGCGATTGACAGCGGCGCACAGCGCACACTATAATTGCGGCGAACGGCCCACCGGACATTGTGGAAGGGAGTTTCGCATGACTCTGCAAGAAAGAATCATGAACGACATGAAGGAGGCGCTCCGCTCGGGGGATGAACTGCGCAAGTCCACCCTGCGGATGCTGCGCTCGGCCATCGGGTACAAAGAAGTGGAAGTGCAACACCCCCTGTCCGATGACGAGGTTCTGGACGTCATCGCCAAGCAGGTCAAGCAGCGGCAGGACTCCATTGCCGAGTACGCGAAAGGGGGCCGCCAAGACCTGGTGGACCAGGAAAAGGCGGAGATGGAGATTCTCATGGCCTATCTGCCGCAGCAACTCACCCGCGACGAGATTGAGTCCCTGGCGCGCGCGGCCATCCAGAAACTCGGCGTTACCGACATCAAACAGCAGGGCCTGGTGATGAAGGAACTCATGCCCCAGGTAAAGGGGCGCGCCGACGGCAAACTCGTCAACGAAGTCGTGCGCCAGTTGCTCGGCGGGGGATGATGGGAGCCCGTTGACCGGCATATGACCACCCATGCAGCGCCTACCGAAACCGCAAACGGTCACGTGCACTCCCACCGCGGGACGCTCGTCCTGCGCGGCGTGGTGTGGGGGATTGCGTTTTGCGCGCTGTTGAGCCTGCTGCTCATCTTTGAGTTGATCCCCGTGGGGCGGGTGGAACTACAGGTCGGGCAGGTGAGTCCTGTGGACATCCGCGCGCCCCGACAGATTACCTTCGTCAGCCAGACGCTGACGGAGAAAGCGCGCGCCCAGGCGGAGCAAGCCGTCCGCGACATCTACGACCCGCCCGACGCCAAAATCGGCCGCCAGCAAACCGTCCGCCTGCGCCAGATTCTGGACTTCATCACCTCGGTGCGGAGCGACCCCTACGCTTCCCACGACGACAAGGTGCGCGCGCTGCTTTCCATCTCCGACCTTGCTCTGACGGAGGACCTGGCGACCCTTATCCTGTCCCTGTCGGGGGCGGAGTGGGAGGCCACGGCAGCGGAGGCCGAGCGGGTGCTGGACAGCGTCATGCGCGAGGCCATCCGCCCGTCTGACGTGAGCGAGATGAAGGGGCGGGTTCCGGCCCTGGTGCGCCTCACGCTGACCGAGACGGAGACGCAGGCCGTGGTAGCCCTCGTCCAGAACCTTGTCAAGGCGAATACCTTCCTGAACACCAAGGAGACGCAGAACGCGCGGCTACAGGCCCGCGAGAACGTTGAGCCTGTGGCGATGACCGTGGAGCAGGGGCAGGCCATCGTGCGCGAGGGAGACCTGGTAGAGCCGCTGGACATGGAAATCCTGGAGGCGCTGGGGCTGCTGCGCCCGCAGATTGACTGGCGGGATGTGGTCGGCAACACGCTGCTGGCGACGCTCACCACCGTCCTGCTGGGCACGTACCTTGCGGCGCGCGCCCGCGGCCTCTGGAACGATGACCGCCATCTGCTGGTAACGTCGGCGCTGTTCCTCATCTTCGCGGCGGGGGCGCGCCTGATGGTGCCCGGTCACACCGTGCTGCCGTACCTGTTCCCCGGCGCGGCGATGGGCCTCATCATCAGCACGCTGTTTGACATGCAGGCCGCGGTCTTCGCGTCGGCGCTGTTGAGCGTGCTCGTGGGGGCCATCGGCGGCGGGAATCTGGAACTCGCCGTCTACGTCTTCGCGGGGTCGGTCGCGGCGATCCTGGCCGCCCAGCGGGTGGAGCGGCTGAGCGTCTTCGTCTTCGCGGGCATGTTGGCCACGCTGGCAAACTGGCTGACGGTTCTGGCGTTCCGCCTGCCGGGCCAGCAGTACGACTGGATCGGGCTGGCGACGCTGTTCGGCGCGGGCCTCCTGAACGGCGGCGTCGCGTCCATGCTGGCCCTCCTGGGCTATTTCGCGCTGGGCAACCTGCTGGACATCCCGACGACCCTGCGCCTTGTGGACCTGGCGCGCCCCACCCATCCGCTGATGCGCCAACTCCTGCTCAAAGCGCCCGGGACGTACCACCATAGCATCCTCGTGAGCAACCTGGCCGAAGAGGCGGCGGAGCGCATCGGCGCCGACCCGCTCCTGGCGCGCGTTGGGGCCTACTACCACGACATCGGCAAGACCCTGCGCCCGTACTTCTTCGTGGACAATCAGACCAACGGCCAGAATGTGCACGATCGGCTAGACCCCGAGACCAGCGCCCACATCATCGTGAGCCACGTCAAGGATGGCATAGACCTGGCGAGGAAATACGACTTGCCCGAGCGCATCGTGGACTTCATCGCCGAGCATCATGGCACGGGCCTGGCAACGTATTTCTACCAGCGGGCGCAAGAATCGGCAGGCGAGGGGAAGGCCAATCCCGACCCGGCGCGCTTCCAGTACCCCGGCCCCAAGCCGCGCAGCAAGGAGACGGCCATCCTCATGTTGGCCGACGCCTGCGAGGCTGCCGTCCGCAGTTTGCGCCCCGCCACGGGCGAGGAGATTGAGGCCATCGTCCACAAACTCATCGTGGAGCGGATGGAGGATGGCCAACTGGACGACAGCAACCTGACCCTGCGCGACCTGGGCGAGATTCAGGCCGCGTTCACGGCCACGCTACAGGGCGTGTTCCACCCTCGGGTTCGGTACCCCGGCCAAGAGCAGAAAGGCAGGGAGGAGAATGGCGATTGATGTTCAGGTAGCGCCGGCTTTGCGCCGCAAGGTGCAGAAGGCCGAGATTCGGAGATGGGCCGAGACCGCCATGCGCGCCGAGGGGCTGACCGAGTTGCCCGACATGGCCGTCGTCATCACCGACGACGAGAGCATCCAGGCGCTCAACCGCGACTTTCGGGGGCTGGATGAACCCACCGACGTGCTGGCCTTTGGCGAGGAGAAGCCCGGGCCCTTTGTGCTGGCGCCCGGCGAACCGGCCTATCTCGGCGATATTGTCATCTCGCTGGAGCGGGCCGAGGCCCAGGCCCACGAGCGGGGCATCCCGGTCAAGTCGGAACTGCAACTGCTGTTGGTGCATGGCATCCTCCATCTCCTCGGCTACGACCACCATACGGACGAGGCCAAGCGCCAGATGTGGGAACGCCAGGCCGCCATCCTGGATATGCTACTGGAGTGAGGGCCGCAACGTGAAGAATCAGAACATGGCGCGGAGTTTCGCCAACGCCTTCGCGGGCCTGTGGGCCGTGTGGCGATCGCAGCGCAACGCCCGCATTGAGGTGGGCATCGCCCTGGGGGTAATCGTCCTGGGCCTCATCGTTGGGCTGCCCGCGTCGGATTGGGCCATCCTTGTCCTGACCATTGGGCTGGTGCTGGCCGCCGAGTGCTTCAACTCGGCCTTGGAGGCGCTGGTGGACCTGGCGCATCCGGGCTACCACGCGCTGGCAAAATTGGCCAAGGACACGTCAGCGGGCGCCGTTTTGCTGTTATCCGTCATCTCGGTTATTATTGGGCTGCTTGTCCTCGGGCCGCCGCTGCTGGAGCGCATCGTCCGCTAGGGCTTCCCGGCGCCCTGCGACCCGTGTCGGCGCGTCCGAATATCCGATTCCCTGCGATCTCGCAGCGTGAACAAGGAGGTCTTGCGTGAACATTGAAGTCAAGCGTGGAGCCATCCAAGAGGAACAGACCGAACTCATTGTGGTCAACCTGTTTGAGGATGTAACGGAACCCGGCGGGGCCACGGGCGCGGTGGACAAGGCCCTCGGCGGGCAAATCTCCGACCTCATCGCGTCGGGGGACTTCAAGGGGAAACTCAACGATACCGCGCTCCTGTACACCCGCGGAGCCATCCCCGCGAAGCGCGTCCTCATCGTCGGCCTGGGGAAGAAAGAGCAATTTGATCTGGACAAGGTTCGGCAGGTGTCGGCCACGGCGGCGCGGAAAGCGCACGCGCTGGGCATTACCCAGTACGCCACCATCCTGCACGGCGCGGGCGCTGCCGGCCTGGATGCCGCCCAGGCTGCCCAGGCCCTGGCCGAGGGGACCATCCTGTCCCAGTATCGTTTTACCCAGCACATGACCGAGAAAAAGGATTCGGAGACCGCGCGCGACCTGGAGAAAGTCTCCATCGTCGTGATGGGCGACGAGACGGCCCAGGCGGCGAAGGAGGGGGCGGCGGCAGGCGTGCAGATCGCAGAAGCGGTGAACTGGGCGCGAGACCTGGTGAACCAGCCCGCCAACTATGCCACCCCTTCCATTCTGGCCGACGAGGCACGCCGCATGGCGAAGACCTACGGCCTCAAGTTCCAGGCGCTGGGCCCGGCGGAGATGCGCACCCTGGGCATGGGCGCGTTGCTGGGCGTGGCGCAGGGCAGCGCCCAGGAGCCGCGCTTCATCATCCTGGAGCACAACGGGCGGAGCGACGACCCATCGCCTATCGTGCTCATCGGCAAGGGGCTGACCTTTGACAGCGGCGGCATCTCCATCAAGCCGAGCGATGGGATGGAGAAGATGAAGGGCGACATGGCCGGCGCTGCCGCCGTGTTCGGAGCGTTGCGCGCCGCCGCCGCGCTGAAGATCCCGCGCCACGTGGTGGGCCTGGTACCGGCCACCGAAAACCTGCCCAGCGGCACCGCCTACAAGCCCGGCGATGTGCTCAAGGCCATCACCGGCAAGACGATAGAAGTCATCAGCACCGATGCCGAAGGCCGCCTCATCCTGGCCGATGCCCTAGGATACGCGCAGCGGTATCAGCCCGCGGGGGTTGTGGACCTGGCGACGCTCACCGGTGCGTGCGTCGTGGCGCTGGGGACCGTGGCGGCCGGCCTGTTCTCCAACGACGACACCCTCGCCGCCCGCATTGAGGCCGCAGCCAAGGCGACCAATGAGAAGGTCTGGCGCATGCCTCTGTGGGATGAGTACGCCGAGCAAATCAAGAGCGACGTGGCCGATGTGAAGAACACGGGCGGACGGCCGGCGGGTTCCATCACGGCGGCCAAGTTCCTGGAGAAGTTCGCCGAGAACATGCCGTGGGCGCACCTGGACATCGCAGGCCCCGCCGCGACCGAGAAGGATGCGCCGTACCAGCCGAAAGGCGGCACGGGGTTCGGCGTGCGCCTCTTGGTGCAGATGCTGCGGGACTGGAAGTAACCCCTCTGCCCGCACACGAGGGATGAATAGGGAGCAGGGACGGATAGCCGTTCCTGCTCCCTTGATTTTCGTGCTTCTACTGCGATCGGCGCAGGAGGCGCAAGAAGTATTGCGCCAGGAGCAACGCCAGCGCCACGCCCGAGGCCGATAGTATCCAGACGAGCCGCCTGGGCCGCGGCCGCGTGCGCACCTCACACGCGCCGCCGCCGGCCGTGGCCAGCAGCACCTGCCGCAGGCGCTCTCGGAATGCCGCGCCGGGTTGCACCGGCGTCAGCAGGCGCTGTACGTCTTTTTCCATGTTTGCCAGAATGCCGCCCGTTTCCGTGTGTTCGCGTACTGTCATAGACCTTCACGTCGGCGTAGGCGCTCTCTCCGGCCTACGCGCCATACGACACGATACCCAAAAGCCCCGGCCCGCCATGCACCGCCAGGACGGTGGGGGCCTCCAGCAGAAATGCCACTTTCTCGCCAATGAGTTGTTCCAGGCGTTCCTTGACCTGTCGCGCGTCCTCCAGCGCGCCCGCGTGAATCACGGCAATCTGGCGCTCGCGCGCGTTCTGGAGCGCCTCGGCGGTTGCCTGGATGAGCGCGTCCAGCGAGCGGGCGCGGGTGCGCACCTTGCCGATGAGCCCCAGGGTGCCATCGCGCACGGCCATCACCGGCTTGATGTCCAGCACGGTCGCCAGCGCGCCCGTTACCCAGCCCAGCCTCCCGCTCATTTGGAGATACCGAACCGTGGACACGGTGGCGAAAGTGTGAATCTTCTCGCGCATGGCGTGCACGGTGGCTAGGATTTCGTCCTTGCTGAAGCCCTGTTTGGCCATCTGGGCCGCTCGGATGACGAGGTAGCCCGTGCCTATGGAGATGCCCCTGGAGTCCACGATTTCAATGTCCATGTCGGGGAACATAGAGGCGGCGAGGGCCGCGGACTGGCACGTGCCGCTGTGCTGACTGGTGATGTGGATGGAGATGATGGTTGAGGCGATGCCGCGCAGCCGCTCGTACACTTCGGCGAAACGGCCAGGCGCGGGTTGGGACGTCCGCGCGACAATGCCCTGTTGCATCTTCGCGTACAGTTCCTCCGGCGGCATGGCGCCGTCGTCCATCGTCTGGTCGCCCACGGTCAGGCTGATGGGCACAATCTCAATGTCCAGTTCTTTCGCCACCTCGGGCGGGATGGTGGATGCGCTATCCGTTACAATCCGAATCTCACTCTTGCTCATCGGCGAGGAGACCTCCTGAATCTAGTTTATCGTACAATTCCCGCAGAGAGAGAAGCGTCCGATGATAGAGCGATTTGATGGCCCCCTCGCTGCGTCCCATAATCTTGCCGATTTCGGCATTGGAAAGATGCTCTACGAATTTGAGAATCAACAATTCCTGGCGTTCTGGCGGCAGGTTGCGGATGACCTGAAGCAACATCTCGGTGCGTTCCCGCTTTTCGGCAGCGCGCTCCGGCCCCTCGCCGACGGTCAGCGAGTGCAATTCGTCCAGCGAGACCATCTGGCGCTTGCCGCGATCGCGGTGCCAGTTCGCCACAAGATTGTGCGCGATGCGATACAGCCACGCCGAGAAGGGTAACCCGCGCTCCTCATAGTGGCGGATGTGCTGCATGGCGCGGTAGAAGGTCTTGGCCGTCAAGTCCTCCGCGTCCGCGTGATTGCCCGTTCGGTAGTAAACGTACGAGTAAATCCGATCTACATACCGTTCGTACAGAATCCCAAAGGCCTCCGGATCGGTTCTCGCCCGCTCAATCAGGCTGGCGTCGGATAGATGCTCCGTCTGTTGGTCCTGATTCACCGGGTCGCGTTTTCTAGTCATGAAAACACCATCTCCGAACGTTGGTTGCGCGGGTGTGTGCATGTGGAGTATAGCACCAGGCAGCGCGAAACGGCAAACGGCAAAACCGCCGGACTCGGTTCGGAGGGGGCGGGACTCACCCCAGCCCATTTCGTGTAGAGTCGCGTTATTCGTGGATACCGCTCCGCGAGATGCTTCGCCTTCGGCTCAGCATGACAACGGGGTGGGAGATAACGTGCGACGCACCTCCGAGGTGCGTCGCACGCTACCCCTCACCCCAGCCCTCTCCCGGTGGGCGAGGGAGCGTCGCCCTCACCCCAGCGCTCTCCCGCCCCGGCGGGCAAGGGTGCGCCTATTGTCATTCCGCGGCGACGCGCCGAAGAATCTCGTGGAGCAAACTGGCAATTCGCTCTACTTCGCCTCATCCGTGCTATCCGCGGTGTACGGGCTACGGGCCGGTCGCCCGCACGTGCTTCTGCGCGATTCGGTTCCAAAGTCTGTTGGTGTTTGTCATTGCGAGGGCGCGGAGCGCCCGAAGCAATCCCTGGGGCGTGGGGTTGCTTCGCTTCGCTCGCAACGACACACGAGGAGAGTGCGCCTACGGTTCACCAACACAAGATGAGACCGACTCTTCTGCGCGGCGGCCTTGCGCGCAACGCGTTCTCATGGTATGCTTCACACATCGGGATTCTCGCCGTGGCGGAGGGAAGTATGAAAGCGATCATCCTGCGGCGGCTGCGCGTTGCGGCGCGTTCCATTGTCATCGTGCTAGCCCTGGTGTGGCTCTGGTTCGGCGTTACGGCGGCGTGGGAGGAGGGCACGGTGCTCGCTTGGGTTCTGCATCTCCTGCTGCCCGGAGGCGTGTTGCTCATTACTCTCGCCGTGTCCGTCAAGTGGGAGCGGCTCGGCGCACTCCTGTTCATCGCCGAGGGCGTATTCTTCACCACGTGGGTGGTGTGGAGCGCCAGCATCAGCGAGGTTACCGAGTGGGGCCTGGTAGTCCTGCTGGGCATTCTGGGCATCCCGCTGCTCATCGCAGGCGCGCTGCTCTTGACGGCGGCGCGCTGGGAGGGGAGCGAAGACCAAGGCGAGGCGAAAGCAGAGGGAGAAGAGTAGGCATGCACGCTCTTCTATTGGACATGCTCCAATGCCCCGCGTGCGCCGGGATATTGCAGTGGAAAATCACCGCGCGCGATGGCGAGCAGATAGAGCAGGCCGACATCCGATGCCTGCGCTGCGGCGCGACCTACTTCGTGCGGGAGGGCATCGGCGTCTTCCTGCCGCCAGACCTGCCGCGCAACGACCTGTGGGAGCAGACATCCACGGCCCTGGGCCGCTATCTGCAGGAGCACCCCGACATCGCACGGCGACTGCTGGCCTCGCCGATTGAGACGCTGGCCCCAGCCGACCGCTTCTACCGCGCCCTTGCGCTGGAAGAGCGCGGCGACTTCGCAGACGCCAGGGCCGTGGCCGAGGCCGCGCTGCCCCTGCTGTACACGGCGGAGTACCTCGCGTGCCACGAAAGCCAGAAGCGTTGGCTGCTTGCATACCTGGCAGACAGGCCCGGCCCCATCGTGGACTTGGCGTCTGGGCGCGGCGACTTGGCGGAGCGCATGGCCCGCGAGTTGCGCCGCCCGGTCGTCGCCACCGACTTCAGCCTGCGGGTCTTGCGCCGCGACCGCCGGGCGCTGCAGATGGCGGGCCTGGGCGAGCAGGTCAGTCTCCTGGCCATGGACGCGCGCCGCACGCCGTTCAAGGACGGCGCGGTGGCCACCATGACGACCAACCTCGGCCTGCCCAACATTGAGAAACCGGGCGAGTTGTTGACCGAACTGCGGCGTGTGGTATCGGGCAAGTTCCTCGCCATCACACACTTCTACCCCGCGGACGACGAGGCGAACCTGCGCGTGCTGCGAGAGTTCGGCCTGGCCCCGTTGCTCGTCCACCAGGAGTTTCTCGCGTTGATGGCGCAGGCGGGGTGGCAGGTGCGGCTGGAGAACCTCCAGACGGGACGCGCGCTCCCAACACCCGCGTCCGAGTTGCTGGATGGTGCGCGCATAGACGGGCTACCCGTGGCGGAGACGACCCTGGAGTGGTGTGTGGCGCGAGCGTGGTAGCGGATTCGGCGCGCTCCGCGAACCTGCGCTGCGGGACACGGTCATCGGTTCGCGGAACGCACAAGCGCCCACGCGAAAGGCGTGGAGGGAGCGTGAGACATGAGAAGGCATATCGTAGCCCTGGTGGGAATCCTCGTCATCGTGGCGCTGCTGGCGTCTTGCGGGGGCGGCGCCAAGAAACTGGATTTGCGCCTGCGCCTGGAGGCTGGCAAGTCCTACGGCGCCAAGATGGTCGCCGATCAAACCATCACCCAAACCCTGGCCGGGCAGACGCAGACGATGTCCCAGACGATCGGAATGGCCTACACGTACCATGTCCAAGGCGTTGAATCCGACGGCACCCTGCGGGTGAAGGTAACCTACGACTGGGTGCGGGTGGGGCAGGATGGGCCGATGGGCTCGTTCTCCTACGACTCGGCCAACCCGCCCGCCACGATCCCCGATGCGGCTCTGGGCTACGCGGCGCTGGTCGGGCAGGGTTTCTCCATGCAGATGCGACCGAACGGCGAAATCGTGGACGTGCAAGGCGTGGACGAAATGCTGTCCCACATGCTGGATGCCATGGGCGTGCCCGCGGGAAGCGCGCGCGACGAACTGGAGGCAAGCCTGCGGTCGCAATTCGGCAGCGAGGCCTTGAAGGAGAGTTTTGAGAAAGCCGCGCTGTTCTATCCCGACAAGCCGGTGGCCATCGGCGAATCGTGGAGCAAGGATATTGCTCTGGAGACGGGCATGCCCATGGTGCTGGCCACCACGTGGACGCTGAAGGCGCGCAAGGACGGTGTCGCCGTGGTGGAGACCCGTTCCGACATCCAGCGCAATCCCGAGGCGAAACCCGTGGAGATGGCCGGCCTGACCATCACCTACGAACTGTCGGGCGAGCAGAGCGGCAGCATGGAATTGGACGAGAAGACCGGCTGGCTACTCCGCGGCGCGCTGAAGCAGAACCTCTCGGGGCAGATTTCGGCCATGGGCATGACCTGGCCCATGACGGTGGTCAGCGACATCCGTTTTGAGCCGTGGGAGAAGTAGGCGGGGACGCGCCGCTTCCGATTCGGTTTCATCTTGTGTTGGTGAGCCGCAGGCGCACTCTGCCCGTGTGTCATTGCGAGCGAAGCGAAGCAATCCCACGCCCCGGAGATTGCTTCGGGCACTGCGTGCCCTCGCAATGACGGCTACCAACAGACTTTGGAACCGAATCCCGCTTCCCCATGGGAACGCGCAAGCCCCGCCGATTCCGGCGGGGCTTGTTGTGGCGCGCCTGGCGGGACTTGAACCCACAGCAGACGGTTTCGTAGACCGGCCCTCTATCCAATTGAGGTACAGGCGCGCGTGGTACCCCAGACAGGACTTGAACCTGTGGCCTCAGCGTCCGCAGCGCTGCGCTCTATCCCCTGAGCTACTGGGGCACAAGGCGGGGAGGCAGGGATTCGAACCCTGGGTACAGCTTTTAGGCCGTACAACCGCTTAGCAGGCGGCCCCGATCGTCCTCTCCGGCACCTCCCCGAGGGTGTATGCAATTCTCTGGCGGAGGGAGAGGGATTCGAACCCCCGGTGAGGTTGCCCCCACAACGGTTTTCAAGACCGCCGCAATCGTCCGCTCTGCCATCCCTCCAACGCGGATTCGGCGTGTGCCCTCCACCGCATACACAGTATACCGCAGCGGCGGATATGTGTCAAACTTGACGCGGCCCCGCCGCTCGGGATGGGGGAGATTTCACCGGGATTGTGGGGGCAGGTCTCAGACCTGCCCCTACACGGCGCGGCAACATTCCATAACGCCCTCTGCGGTGAAACCAACCTCACCGCTCCCTACGCGCCGCGCGCTGCCTCCAGAATTCGCCCCATCATTTGCGGGTCGTCGCGAAGAAGCCCCGACGCCGGAAGCCGCTGAACCAGCAGCGCCAGGTTCGGGTCGCGGGCGAACACGTCGCGGAAGATGGGCAGCGCCTCGTCCACGCGCCCCATGTCGGCCAGCGTTACCGCGTGCCAGAACGGGAGTTCGGCGATGTCCGGCACCATCTCGGCGGCGGCGCGGTACTCGTCCAGGGCCGCCTCCACCTGCCCCTTGCCCAGCAGTTCGTCGCCCAGGTTCATGCGGCGATAGGCGCGGTGCACCGTCAGCAGGCGGCGCAGTTCGGCGATGGGCGCGGGGTGATCCTCCACCCGCAACTCCACCACCACGTCGTCCCACGGCCTGTCCGTGGCCTGCGCGGGGACAACCAGCAGGGCCGCGCTCTGCTGGCCGCGCACGTCGCCGCCCGCGGCCTGGGCGGCTTCCAGCGCGCGGACGAGCCGCTCGGCCAGGTCGCCCGTCGCCGCGCGGTACGCCTCGTACATGGTGGGCCACACGCGGTTGTTGAGCATCATGTTGGCCTGCACCGAGAAGCCGTCACCCACGATGTGGCCGGCCTCGGCGATGCACCGCGCGCCGGTGTGCGCCGCCACGCGCCCCTGCGCGTCCACCATCGCCACCTGGCGCAGTTCGCGGCGCTCGTCTGCCGCCAAGAGTTCGGCCAGGGCGTCGGGCGCGGACTTGCCCTGCGCCATCTGCTCCAGGCCGCGCGGGCCGTAGGCTACCTCCACCAGCGACTGGGTGGCGACGGCCCCCACACCCGCCCTGGCCCATGCCACGAGCCTGCCCACCCCGAACCAGTGGGATTGCACCGCGACGCCCATCTCGCCGGTTGCGGGGTCGCGGGCCACAATGGAGAATGTGTGCGTGCGCATCGTCATGGAACACCTGCCTGCACGGGATTTGCTGCAATTGTACCATCGGCCGCGACCTCGCGCAACGCGCGAAGGGTATTCGCCGCCCGAGTCGGTTCCATCTTGTGTTGGTGAAACGCATTGACACTCTCCTCGTGTGTCGTTGCGAGCGAAGCGAAGCAACCTCACGCCCCGGCGATTGCTTCGGGCGCTGCGCGCCCTCGCAATGACAAACACCAACAGACTTTGGAACCGAGTCCGCCGCCCTCCCCACATTGACGAGGCGGGGCGCTCGTGATAAAATCACGTCGCAGCCAATAGCCGGATAGGAACTGTGATAGACCTGTCTGTCGTGATCGTAAACTACAATACAAAGGCGCTCCTGCGCGACTGCCTGCGCTCGGTGTTGGACGGCCGCGGCCTCAACGGCCTGGACGTGATCGTCGTGGACAACGCATCCACCGACAGCAGCGCCGACATGGTGCGCGAGGAGTTCCCGCAGGTGCGGCTCATCGCCAGCCCCGTCAATGGCGGGTACTCGTATGCCAACAACCTCGGCTTGCGGGCGGCCCAACCGTCGCGGTACTATCTCCTGCTGAACCCGGACACGGTCGTGCCGCCGTCGGCGCTGGCCGACATGGTCGCCTACATGGATTCCAAGCCCGACGCGGGGGTCGCGGGGCCGCGCCTGGTGCTGGCCGACGGCAGCCTGGACCTGGCGTGTCGGCGCGGGTTCCCTACGCCCATGGTCTCCCTGTACCGACTGAGCGGCCTCAGCCGCCTGTTCCCCAAGAGCACGCGCTTCGGTCGCTACAACATGACGTTCCTAGACCCGGACGACGAGGCCGAGGTGGATTCGGTAGTCGGCGCGTTCATGATGGTGCGGGCCGAGGCCATGGAGCAGGCGGGTCTCCTGGACGAGACGTTCTTCATGTACGGCGAAGACTTGGATTGGGCGTACCGCATTCGGCAGAAAGGGTGGAAGGTGTACTACAACCCGGCCGTAACCGTGCTGCACTACAAGCGGGCCGCCAGCCGTCACAGCCGTCGCGCCCAGTTTGAGTTCCAGCGCGCCATGTACATCTTCTACCGCAAGCATTACGCGGCCACCACGAACCGCATCCTTCATGTCCTCATCCTGTGCGGGCTTGTCCTGCGGGGCGGAATCCCGATGCTGCGCGAGATTCTGTCCCGGCCGCAGTCTCCGAAGGCAGAGGAGATGACCCCATGACGAAACGCAGCGAGTGGCTCCTGAAGGGTTTACTGGTGTTCCTGGACGCGGCGCTGGCGGCGCTGGCGTTCTACCTGGCCTACCTGTGGCGGCTGCGCACGGAGAACCCGCCCGCCGTGAACATCCTGCCTTTCCGCGGCTACCTCGGCATGATGGCCATCCAGGTGGGGTCGCTGCTCACGGCGTTTCTCCTGGCGCGCCTGTACCACCTGAAGCGCGGCGTCTCGCGGCTGGACGTGCTGACGTCGCTGGTGGCGGCGGCCTCCATCGGCATCCTGTTGACCAGCGCGTTTACATCCCTGTTGTACAAGAACGAACTGGACTATCCGCGCCTGATGCTCGTGTACTCGTGGGTGCTGACCATCCTCCTGGTGGGCATGGGCAGGCTCGCCCACGATGCCCTGGAGAGCCGACTGCGCGCCCGTGGCTTCGCTGCGTACAACACCCTTATCGTGGGCACGGGCGAAGTGGGGCGCATGATCCTCAACAAGATTCGCCAGTCGCCCGCGCTGGGATACAAGATCGTGGGGTTTGTGGACGAATCGTGCGGGCAGACCGACGTGATGGGCGTGCCGGTGCTCGGGACGACCGCAGACCTGCCGCAACTGATAGACGCCCACGCCGTGGACCAGGTCATCATCGCCATGCCCGAACGCTCGCACCAGGAACTGCTGGAGATCATCGCGCTGTGCCAGCGGGGCCGCGTGGAGATCAAGGTCTTCCCCGACGTGTTCCAGATTATCGCGTCGGAGATGAGCATCGGCGACCTCAACGGCTTGCCGCTCCTGACGGTGCGGGACATCGCGTTGCGCGGTTGGAAGTTGACACTGAAACGCGGCATGGACATCGTGGGCAGCGCCTTGGCGCTCATCTTCCTGTCGCCGCTGATGCTCCTGGTGGCCGCGCTGGTCAAACTGGAGTCGCCCGGGCCGGTCTTCTACGTGCAGGAGCGGGTGGGGTTGGATGGCAAGCCGTTCCAGGTGCTCAAGTTCCGCACCATGCGCCAGGATGCCGAGGCCAACGGCCCAGGCTGGACTGTTGCCAACGATCCGCGTCGCACGCGGCTGGGCAAGTTCCTGCGCCGCTACTCCATAGACGAGTTGCCGCAGTTCATCAATGTCCTCATCGGCGAGATGAGCCTGGTGGGGCCTCGGCCCGAGCGCCCGATGTACGTGGAGCAGTTCCGCCAGGCGATCCCGCGCTACATGGAGCGCCACCGCGAGAAGGCCGGCATCACCGGCTGGGCCCAGGTGAACGGCCTGCGGGGCGATACCTCCATCGTGGAGCGCACCAAGTACGACCTGTGGTACATTGAGAACTGGTCCCTCTGGCTGGACATCAAGATTCTCCTTCGGACGCTGGTGCACTTCGCGAAGGACGACAACGCGTACTAGCGCGCCCCGCGCGGCCCCGCTCCCTCGCCCATTGGGAGAAGGCTGGGGTGAGGGGCGAGATTCTTCGCTCTCCGCCACTCAGAATGACGGTAGATACCAACAGACTTGGAGACCGAACCGTGCCGACGATTCGGTTCCATCTTGTGTTGGTGAACCGTGGGCGCACTCTCCTCGTGTGTCATTGC
>JBBIHX010000062.1:0-14730 GCA_037446815.1 Caldilineae bacterium
CGGCAATGACGTGCGACGCACTTTCGGAAGTGCGTCGCACGTTGCCCCTCACCCCGCCCTCTCCCGCCCCGGCGGGCGAGGGAGCGTAGCCCTCACCCCAGCCCTCTCCTGCCCCAGCGGGCGCGGGGGCACTTGTGTCATTCCGAGCGGCGAAGCCGCGAGGAATCTCGCCCCAGCCCCTCCCGCTGGGGCGGCGAGGGGGCGTCGTCCCTCACCCCATATCTCTCCCAGCGGGCGAGGGAGCGGGGCTCTGTCATTCCTGAAGCGCGAAGCGCCGAGGAACCTCGTGGGGCAAATTGTCAATTTGCCCCACTCTGCCCAATCCGTGCAATCCGTGTTATCCGTGGATACGGCCCTGGCGGCTGCTGGCGGATGTTGAGGCCGAGTCCCGCACGCTCCCTCGGTGGCCGAAAACCCGGCCTGCGAGTATAATAGCCTGGGCGCGGGAACCCTGCCCCAAGCCGGCGCGTCAGGATGATGGAGGCCCGCGCACGTTGCGCATGGGCCGGCGCGATGGGAGGTGAGGACGGTGTTTCGCAGGGGTGTGGCCGGGTTCGTGATGGGGACGGCGCTTGCGCTGGCGCTTGTGCTTGCGCCGGTGCCCCTTCGCGCCGCCGACGGGGGCTGGCAGGCGCAGTATTGGAGCAACCGCTACCTGTCGGGCGCGCCGTCGCTTGTGCGTGCCGAGAACGCCGTGAGTTTTGAGTGGGGGTTCGGCTCGCCCGGCGCCGGAATCCCCGCGGACAACTGGTCGGCGCGGTGGACTAGGTCGGCGACGTTCGCCGCAGGCTGGTATCGGTTTCGCACCTTCACCGACGACGGCGTCCGTGTCTGGGTGGACGGCAAGGCGGTCATTGACCAGTGGTTTGACATGCCCGGCGTGGCCAACACAGGCGACATCTACCTGACCGCCGGCGCGCATACGATCACGATGGAGTACTACGAGCACACCGGCTGGGCGCGCGCCTATCTCTCCTGGACGCGCTTCTCGGGCGAGCCCGAATACACGGGATGGAAGGGCGAGTACTTCAGAAACCGCAACCTCTCGGGCGATCCCGCCTTCATCCGCGATGACCCCAAGGTGGAGTTTGATTGGGGCTGGGGAGACATGTACCCTGGCGTTGGCCTCGGGACGGACGACTTCTCCGTGCGGTGGACGCGGCGCATGCGGTTTGACGCCGGCTACTGGCGGTTCACGGCCACCGTCAGCGACGGCATCCGCATCTACGTGGACGGCCACAAGGTGGTGGATTCGTGGCGGGAGCAGGAGACAACGTCCGTCAGCGGCGATGTCTTCCTCACGGCGGGCGAGCATGAGGTCAAGGTGGAGTACTTTGAGGGCCGAGGGCGCGCCATCGTGCGGGTGGACTGGGAGCGGGTGTCGGCCCCGCCGCAGCCTTCGCCCACGCCCGCGTACACCCACTGGAAGGGCGAGTACTTCGCCAATCGGTACTTGTCGGGCTTGCCGGCCCTCGTGCGCAACGATGCGGACGTTCGCTTCAACTGGGGGCTTGGCTCCCCCGCGGCCGGCATCCCCGACGATGGATTCTCGGCCCGATGGACGCGCGCCCTCTCGTTCGCGGCGGGCACGTACCGCTTCTACGTCCGTTCCGACGACGGCGCGCGCCTTTGGGTGGATGGGCAACTGGTGGTTGACCGCTGGCACGATCAGGCGGCCACAACGCACTATGGCGACATCGCCTTGAGCGCGGGTTTGCACGCCATCCGCCTGGAGTACTACGAGAACGCGGGTTTCGCCGAGGTATCACTCTGGTGGGAGCCTGTGGCCGTGGGCGGCGGCTGGCAGGCGGAGTACTACAGCAACACGGCGCTATCGGGCGCGCCCGCGTGGAGCACGTCGGTGTCGGAGGTTCGGTTTGACTGGGGCGATGGCAGCCCTGGGCCGGGCGTGGCCGCCGACCGATTCTCGGCGCGATTCACGCTGTCGGCCCAATTCGCCGCCGGCCTCTACACGTTCCGCATGCGGTCCGACGACGGGGTTCGCCTGTGGGTAGACGAGCAACCGGTTTTGGATCGCTGGGTGGTGCGCTCCGCGACCGATGATGAAGTGGCGCTGTATCTCTCCGCGGGCGAGCACCGCATCCGACTGGAGTACTTTGAGGATGTCGGCCTGGCCGAATTGCGCCTGTCGTGGGAGAAGCGCGAGGATGCGGCCATCACCGCGTGGAAGGGCGAGTATTTCGCCAACCCCTGGCTCATCGGCTACCCGACCGTTACGCGGCAGGAGGCCGCTGTGGATTTCAACTGGGGCACCGCCTCGCCCGCGCCTGGCATCCCCGCCGACAACTTCTCGGCGCGTTGGACGCGTACGCTGGTGCTGCCCGCCGCGCGGACACTGACCTTCTCGCTGCGCACGGACGACGGCGCACGCCTGTGGGTGGATGGGGTGCTGCTCCTAGACCGCTGGTATGACCAAGTAGCCACGACGACGCACACCGCCCAGGTTGCGCTCCCCGCAGGCGCGCACACCATTGTGCTGGAATACTACGAGCACGGCGGCCTTGCGTCGGTGTGGCTGAGTTGGCCGTAGCGGCTAGGCGCCAGCGGGCGCGGCGATTTCGCATACGGTGAACGCGCCCGCCGCAACGCGGGCCACGCCGTCCTCCCACGCGCACTCCGCCGCCCGGCCGTCCACGCGCACCGTCGGGCAAGCGCCCAGCCCGTGGATGATGACCTCCACGCCGGAATAAGGCGGCTGGAACGCGCCCTCACGATGCCAGCGGAGGGTCCAGCCTTGCTCCGTCGGCTCCAGGGCGAAACGGCTCAATCGGAAGACGCCGTCCTTGTGTGCCCATCCCTCGCCCTCGTCCTCGTACAGCAGGCTCTCGCCGACGCCCGGGAAGACGTGCAGCGTCAGCGGGTCAGGCGGCCGCTCGCCCACGTACTGCATCACGGGCCCGTTGGGGATGACGCTGCCCGCGCGGGCCAACAGCGGCAAGTGGCCCAGCGGCGCGTCTACCTCCACCGTCGCAGGTCCCTCGTGCGGCCGCCCGCTCCAGAAATCGTACCACCGACCAACGGGCAAGTACACGCGGCGCCGCGTCGCGCCTTCTTCCAACACGGGCGCCACCAGCAGCGCATCGCCGAACAGGAACTCATCCTCCAAGCGGTGGGTGGCGGGGTCGTGCGGAAAGGCCAGGAACAGGGGGCGCATCATGGGCAAGCCCGTCTGGCTGCACTGCCAGAAGGCGGTGTAGATGTATGGGAGCATCTGATAGCGCAGTTCTATGGCCGCGCGATTCAGGCTCTCGTAGGGTTCGCCGTGCACCCAAGGCTCCTGATCCTTTGTCCAGACGGCGGTGTGATTGCGGAAGAACGGCGTGAAGACGCTCAACTGGTTCCAACGCACCAGGAGTTCGGGCGACGGGCTTCCGTTGAACCCGCCGGTGTCGGGGCCGGTGAACGCCACGCCCGACAGGCCCAACGTCAGCACCATGGGAATCACGTTGGCCATGGACGGCCAGTCGGAGCGGTTGTCGCCGGTCCAGTGGCTGCCGTAGCGTTGCAGGCCCGCCCAGCCCGACCGCGAGATGACCAGCGTGCGGCGCTCCGGCCGCAGGCGACGCAGGCCCTCGCACGAGCCGCGCACCATGAGCATCCCGTACACGTTGTGCGCCTGGCGGAAGTCCGCGCCCTGCCCCTCCCAGTCAAATCGCACGCAGTCGGGCATGGTCTCCGGCCCTGCGCCGAAGATGGCCGGCTCGTTCATGTCGTTCCAGAACCCGTCCAGGCCCACGTCCAGCAGCGCCTTGTACTGCTCGCCCCACCAGGCCCGCGCGTCGGGCTTGGAGAAATCGGGGAAGTAGCACAGCCCAGGCCAGACCGGCCCGTTGAACAGCGTCCCATCGGGATACTTGCAGAACACGTCGCGCGCCAGCCCCGAGCGGCAGACCGGATACTTGCGGTCGGCCTTGATGCCCGGATCCACCATGCCCACGACCTTGAACCCGCGCTCGTGCAGGTGGCGCACCAGGCCCGGCGGGTCGGGGAAGCGCTGCGGGTGCCACGTGAAGCAGCGGTAGCCGTCCATGTAGTGGATGTCCAGGTGGATGGCGTCGCAGGGGATGCGGCGGGCGCGGAACTCGCGGGCGATTTCGCGGACGCGGGCGTCGGGGTAGTAACTCCAGCGGTTCTGATGGTAGCCCAGCGCCCACAGCGGCGGCAAGTCCATGCGGCCGGTCAGGTCCGTGTACTGGCGCAGCACGTCGGCGGGGGCCGGCCCGGCGAAGAAGTAGTAGCGCAGTTCGCCGCCATCGGCCTCCAGCCGCAGCGTATGGGGATCGGCGGCGCCCACGTCGGCGATGGCGCGGTACGAGTTGTCAAAGAGCACGCCCCAGGCGCGGCCTTCGCGTAGCACCATGTAGAACGGGATGCTCATGTACAGCGGGTCGTCGCCCGGGCCGTAGCCGTTGCAATCAAAGTTGTACAGTTCCACGCGCAGGCCGCGCTTGTCCAGCGGCAGGGCCTTCTCGCCGAAGCCGTACACGTGCGCGTCGGCGGGCAAGGCGCGGGCCAGCGCCACCCGCTCGCCCGCCCACGACATGGGCGCGGCGTCGGCGTCCAGGGCACGGCCGTCGGGGGTCAGGAAGCGAATGCGGGCATCGCCCTTGCCGACTTCCACGCGCAGCGCGGCGGTACGCAGCACGATGGCGTCGGGGGTCTCCTCCGCCGAGACTTCGCACGCGGGCCACGCCGCATCGTCGCGGGCCAGCGCGTAGGAGAACGGCGGGGGAAACCGCCGGTCGGGCCGCAGCCGCACGCGCACGATGTCCGGCGATAGGGCCGCGACCTGCACGTCTGCCCGCTCGCACGACAGGGTGAGCGCGGCGCCGTCCGTCCGCCACCCGCGCACCGCGCCCGGCGACGCCCAGGGGAGAGCGGCCTGTGGCCTGGCGGCGTGACGGCGGCATCCCCACCACTTGCGGAGCGGGTAGACGGCGGCCTGCAGGACGACGCCTGCGCCCAGGGTCTTGACGGAGCGCAGAAGTCGCGCAACGGGGAGTTCGCGCTGGGATTCGGACATGGCATCCCTCCTGTACGGGCGGTCTCGCGGGGATAATACCACGGCGCGGGCGCGCGGGGCAAACCGGGGGCAGACGTCATTCGGTTCCAAAGTCTGTTGGTAGCCGTCATTGCGAGGGCACGCAGTGCCCGAAGCAATCTCCGGGGCGTGGGATTGCTTCGCTTCGCTCGCAATGACACACGAGGAGAGTGCGCATGCGTTTCACCAACACACGATGAAACCGAATCGCCGACGGTCATTGCAAGCGAAGCGATTCCGTGAGACCTTATCCGCGAATAACACGAATCTACACGAAATAGAGACACCGCAGAGGCGGAGAGGGCGCAGAGTTTTAACCCATTCTCCGCGGTCTCTGCATCTCCACGGTGCGGGAGAGGCGATTTCGTGAGACCTTATTCACGAACAACACGCGCCTACCCCGCCCTCCGCGCGAGGAGGACGCGGTCCGCGCTCAGGGCCACCTCTAGCCGCTCGCCGTTCCGCACCACATATGTGGGGATCTGGTGCAGCGCCAGTTCCGCCAGCAGCGGCTCGCTATCGGGCGCCTCGCCGAAACTGCTCGGCACCACATGCACCGCAATGGCCCGCAGCCCCCGCCGCTGCAGATGATTCAACACCTGCACCCAGCGCAGGTCCGTGGACGGGGTTACTACGATGACCGAGGTGCCGCGCGGCAGGCTCATCCCCTCGGCGGCCAGCACCTGGGCCAGCGGCACTTGCCCCCGCGACCGGATGACGGCCAGCGTCTCCATGATTTTGGTCAGTTGGCGGTCGCCGCGGTCCGGCTGGATGAACTCGCGGTGGGACGATTGGGCAGCGAGGCCCACGGCGCGGTTGCGCCCGAGAAAATGCTTCGCCAGCGACGCCGTCGCCGCGACGACGTACTCCTCGGTGCTGGGTTCCAGGACGCGCGGGCCTTCCTTCAGCAACACGGCGGGCACGGCCCACGCGTCCGCTGCCTCGGCCACCTTGCCCGTGTGCACCCCACTGTGCATGTCGGGGAAGAGCCACACATCGGCCAGGGGGTCCAGTTCAAACTCTTTCACGATGAGGCGGCCCGTGCGGGCGGTGGACTTCCAGTGGATGCGGCTGAAACTGTCGCCGGGCTCGTAGTCGCGGACGCCGGCCACGTTGGTCGTGATGTGGTGCGTCTTGCGGCGCAGGGCGTCGCCGCCGGGGAGTTCGCCGCTTGGCGGGAGAAACGCCGGCAGGTCCACCGCATACGGGTACACCACCACCGACGCGGTCGCCTCCACGCGGCGCGTGATGCGGAACAGCCCAAAGGCGTCGCCGCTGGTGAGGTCCACGGGCCCCAGGCGAAATCGCCCGCGCCGATAGCACATGGTGCGCACGGTCCAGCCCCGCCTGCGCCGCGGCCCCAGCGACGTAACCACGCGGCTGGGGCGGTGGCCGGGCAATTCGGACAGGTCGCGCACCTCCAGCCAGAGTTTGGGCACCAGGCTGGTGTTGCGGACGGTGAAGCGTTCTTCAATATAGCGGCCCACCTGCGAGCGGTGGGCGGGCGTATGCCGAATGAACTCCACCGACCGGGCGCCGCCCCGCGCCCAGGCGTAGGAGACCGCAACCGTGAGCGTAACCACGTAGGCGATTTGGTCGTATAGCGGCTGTGTCGTGGTGATGGCCACGACGAGGGCCGCCGCCACAACCAGCAGGATGCTCACCGTGCGCTTCACGTCAGCCTGCCTTCGGCTCCGAGCGCGTCGCCTTGCGAGCGAGGCCGCGCAGGAGCACCGCCGCCGCCGCGGGCACGTTCAGTTTGGCCCAGCCCAGCGGCAGTTCCAATTCGCTCTTCTCGCAGACGGTGGAGATGTTGGCGCTGTCCACCTGGGGCTTGAGCGCGCGCAAAAGTTTGGCCCGCAGCGCCGCGTCGGTCATGCTCATGATGTCGTCTATCTGCGCAATGAGTCGTCGCGCCTTGTGGATGCGCTTCTCCGTGGCCTCGCCCACGGCGCGCGGGATGATGCCCGCCTCCATCTTCAAGCGGTTCAGGGCGAGGCCCGCCGCGTAGGTGCTATCCACGATTTCGTCGCGGTTCATCCATCGGGTCTCGTAGTTCAGCACGTACTTCCACGACGGCTGCACCAGCGCCTGGCGGTGCTCCTCCACGGTGCGGCACAGCAGGCGGTATCCGTGCGCCTCGGGATTCTCAAACACCTCGCTCCCAGGGTCCAGGAACGGCGCCAGGGGCGAGATGAACGGGATGAGGCGGCGGCTGGGCCCGTTGTCCACGTCGTGAACCAGATGCCGGCAGTACTCCGCCGTGCCGAGCACGGAATCGTAGGTCTGCTTGGGAAGGCCGATCATGAAGAAGACGTCCAGCCGCTCGCACCCCGCCTCCAGCGCGTACTCCATGGTCTTCTCCATGGCTGCCGTCGTGTAGGGGCGGCCAAACGCCTGCCGCACCTCGTCGTCGTGCGACTCCAGCGAGACCTCCAGCGTCCAGTGGGGCAGGCTGCGGCCCACCAACTGCATGAACTCCCGCGACGCCGGCTCAAACAACTCCAGGATGACCGGATTGGGGAATCCCTTGACAGCGGATAGAAATGCCTCGGCGTAGTCCATGCCGGGCTGGCGGATGTCGCCCAGGACGAACACGGGGCCCTTGCTGAAGCGGCTGATGCTGCGAAGGTCCTGGGCCAGGTCGGACGGGGAGCGGTAGGCCGGGCGCTGGCGCTGGTGCAACTGCTCAAAGGCCTGGGCCGACCCGCCGCACGTCTTGCAGCCGTAGGTACAGCCGCGGCACGTCAGCGCCGCCGTGATGGGGTAATCCAGCCAGTGCCGGAACGGGATGGCGCTGGCCAGGTCGCGGTACCGAGCCACGCTGCGGATGACGTAGGAGTAATCCAGCAGGACGTGGTCCAGCGTGTCGGGCGAGAAGCCGATGGGGTTGGCGTGCACGCGGCCATCCGGCCCGCGCCACGTGAGATTGTCCACATCGGCCAAATCCCCGCCGTCGCGCAGGGTCGTCATCAACTGGCGCATAGGCTCCTCGGTGGAATCGCCGCGCACGACGAAGTCCACCTCCGGGTACTCCGCCAGCAGTTCGCGGTGGAAGTAGGTGCTGGAGAATCCGCCGAAGACGACCGGCGTATCCGGATGGTGTTTCTTGATCAGGCGCGCCACCTCTATCGCGCCGTGGGCGTGGGGCATCCAGTGCAAATCAATGCCGAACGCCCGCGGGTTGAGCGAGCGGATCATCGCTTCGGGGTCAAAGCGCCGTTCCCGCAACATGCGCACCGCCAGGTTCACGATGCGCACGCGAAACCCGTGGCGCTCCAGGTACTCGGCGATGGTGGTGAACCCGATGGGATACATCTCAAAGACGGGCGTGGACGGCACCAGGTCGCTGACCGGCCCGTATAGGATGGATTCCTTGCGGAAGTCGTACACGCTTGGGGCATGCAACAAGACGAGGTCAAGGCGAGACATGGGCGATGGCTACCTCCGTGGGCGCGCTCGCGCTCCGGGTACCGGGACCGAGTCCAGAATCTCCTGCACCACCGTTCTGGCATCCACGTTCTTGATGCGGGCCGCCGGCGACACAATCAGGCGATGCGCCAGGGCTGGAATGGCCAGGGCTTTGATGTCGTCCGGGATGACGTAGTCGCGGCCTTCCACGGCGGCCTTGGCCTGGGCCGTCTTGTACAGCGCCAGCGAGCCGCGCGGGCTGGCCCCCAGGTAGATGTCCGGATGCTTGCGCGACGTATTGACGAGTTCTACGATGTATTCCTTGATTTCGTTGTCTATGTGAATCTCCTTGACTGCTTCCTGCGCCTGGAGCAATGTGTCGGCGCTCACGACCTGCTCCACCGTGTCCACCGGATGCACGCGCTGTTGCGAGTCCAGCATGCGGATTTCGTCCGCGGGCGACGGATAGCCCAGGCTGATGCGCAGCATGAAGCGGTCCAACTGCGCCTCGGGCAGCGGGAAGGTGCCCTCGTACTCAATCGGGTTCTGCGTGGCCAGGACCAGGAAGGGTTTCTGCAGCGGGTAGGTAACCCCGTCCACGGTAACTTGCCGCTCCTCCATGGCTTCCAGCAGCGCCGACTGGGTCTTGGGCGTGGCGCGATTGATTTCGTCGGTCAGCACAATCTGCGCCATGATGGGCCCCGGGCGGAACTCAAACTCGCGCGTCTTCTGGTTGAAGACCGACACGCCCGTTACGTCGCTGGGGAGCATGTCGGGCGTGAACTGGATGCGCTGGAACGTGCAACCGAGGGAGCGGGCGATGCTCTTGGCCAACATGGTCTTGCCCACGCCGGGCACGTCCTCTATCAGCACGTGGCCCTGGCACAGGAGCGCGATGACGGTCTGCTCCACCTGCTCGCGCTTGCCGATGATGACCTTCTCTACATTATCCACGATTCGTCTGGCGACTTCCTGAACGGTTTCCATGGCAAAGCCCTTTCGTTGGCTTGGGGCGGAGAAGGCTCGCCCCGTTAGCATTATACCGGAAACATCCGGCGGGACAATTTCATGTACCCAGGATACCCCAGAAGCCCCGCGGCGGTTCAGCCATCAGCGGCCCCGCGCCACCTTCACGGCGAAGGACTCCAGCGTGTCGTCATAGCGCACCCACACGCGGGCCAGGTCAAACACCGAAGGGGAAGCCTGCACCGTTCCCGACCGCAGCGTTACCGCGCCGACGTACCCTTCGCTTCGCAGGATGTCTATCACCTGCCGATTGTAGGTGCCGAATGGATAGGAGAACAGGCGCGGGCGCTTGCCGGTGTGTTGCTCTATGGCGTCCCCGGCCTTGCGCACCTCCTGCGCCAGTTCCTCCACCGACAGGTGCGTGAGCATGGGGTGGCTGTAACTGTGCGACCCCACGTCCATCCCCGCGCGGCTCATCTGCGCCACCTGCGCCCAAGTCATGTAGGCCGGATACTCGTCATCAATGGGTTTCGGGTTGATGAAAAACGTGGCCGTGAAGCCGTACTTCTGCAACAGCGGGAAGGCGACCACCACGTTATCGCGGTAGCCATCGTCAAAGGTGATGGCGACAGCCTTGGGGGGCAGGATCGCCTCGCCTTGGAGATAGCGGATGATGTCGTAGACGCTGACCGACTCGTAGCCCTGCTCTTTCAGATAGCGCAACTGCTCCTCAAACCGCGCGGGCGACACCGCGTAGTCGCGACGGCTGGCGTCCGCATCCTCCGGCAGGTCTGTGATGCGGTGGTACATCAAGATGGGCACAGGCGCGGTCTGGCCGTGGCCCGACGTTGTGGCCAGCGCGGTCGGGGTTGCCGTCGGCGGGAGCGTCGCCGTTGGCGAAGGCGTCGGCGTGTGCGTTGGCGTCGCCGTCGGCGCGGGCGTCGCGGTGGGCGTGCAGGTAGGCGTCGGGGTTGGCGCTGCGGTGGCGGGCATTGGCGCCGTGGGTCGCGGGGGCGAAGCAGCGGGCGTGCACGCCGCCGTCGCCGCCGGCACCAGCGCCGCGATGAGGGCCATGCGGATGAGCCACGCCGCCCGCGTAGCGCCCGCCGAGCGCCCATGACCGTCTGCGTGCGCGCGGGTTATTGACACAGCCCCTCCTGTCTGCTATAATGTTCGCAATTCCGCAAGGTCTGCGACTCGTTGGGAGGAGACGCCATGACCAAAGCCGACAAGATGATTTGGGCCATTGCCATCGCGCAGTTCATCCCGACACTGATGTTCCCGCCCGCGGTACTGGGCAGCGCCAAAATCACCGTGCTCATCCTGCCCATCGTGCTGTTTGCACTGCTGGGCTGGGGTCTCGTGCGCCGCCGCCCGTGGGCCCTCACCATGAGCATCTTCGTGCAGGGGTTCAACGTCATCATTCGCGTGCTCATGCTCCTGCCCCGCGTGGTTGTGAAAGGAACGCTGGACGTGGGATGGCTCGTCTCCAGCATTCTTGCCATCGCCCTGTCCCTTGTGTTCTTGTTGCTTCTGGAGAAGCCCGACGTACAGATTGCCATCACGGCCTAGCATCCCCTTCCCTTGCCCGGCTCCATTCCAAGATCCGCTCCCAGCGAGAGCGGATCTTCTGTAATTCATCAGGGGCATCGGGCACTTCGCCGTAATGCGAGCGCACGTAGGCGTCGGTGATGGCCCGCAGGTCCTCCGCAAGTTCCGGGAATGCCGGCGCCAGCGCCTGGAAGAATTCGTAGGGCGTCTGGGATTCCTTGCGCGGGTGGCCCATCTCGGCGGCCCACCGCAGGAGGTTCGCGTAAATCCAGCGGATGGACACGGCCGCCCGAAATCGCTTGCCCAGGCCGAACTCGCCCACCGTCTTCAGCAGGGCCGCCGCCCGATCCAGGCCCGCCCGCAGCGTATTCAGAAGCCCAGGCTCGGATGGCGCGGCTGTGCGGTCAATCTCACGCTCCTCCTGGCGTCCCGTCGCCGCGGCGGCCCGCACCCTGCGCACCGAGAACGCCACCAGCGCCAAGACGCCTAGGATGAACAGGCCCACGACGAAGTACTTGAGCGCGTCCAAGTAGGGCGGGGGTGGCGCGGGCGTCTGGGGCAGGAATCCCGGCGTCGCCTCCGGCACCGGGGTTGTCGCGGGCACCTCCGCCGGCATCAGCGACCGAAAGAACCGCACGAACCAGTCCAGCAGCGGCTGCAAGAGCCAGAAAAGCGCCTGCGCGATGAGGAGCGCCGCCGCTTCCAGTATGCGCCACAGCGGGGCCAGCGCGCCCAGCGCGGCGCTGATGTTGCCCACCGTGAGCAGTTGGGCGGCGAGAACCGACAGAAGCAGCACGGCGGCGATGGCCCCCAGCGTGGACGCGACCCAGAACGGCGTGGATGCCTTCCCGCCGGATTCGGGCTGGAGTTCCAGGTCGTACACGCGGCCCACGCCCACGGCGAGAAGGCCGAAGAAGAAGAACACCACGGCGAACCCGAGGATGGGAACCCGCCAGCCCACAAGGGAAGACAGGGCGGCGTTCCACATGAGGAGCGCAATGCCCGCGCGGAAACTGAACCCGACGCGCTCAAAGGTGTGCTCCCGCGTGCCCAGGGTCAGCCCGCGCCACCACAGGAAGAATGCCACCAGGAGCAGAATCAAGTCGGCGGGAATCGCCTCCGAGATTCCGGCGAAGCGTTGCCCGACCTGCGCCAGCCACGCCGCAAGGGGGATGCCGCGTGGGTACAGGTGAACCCGCACCGCCAGCACGCCCGACGCCAGCCCCAAGGCCATGACGACGACGGACACGGCCCTGGGCGCCACGTTCAGGCGATTCATCCCCTTGACCAGGAGCGCGACCAGCAGCAGGGCCGCGAAGACGCCCAAGCCCAGTTGCACCGCGGGATGGCGCGGCGCGAACGGGCGGATGAGAAACAGTACCCAGGGCGATACCCACGCCGCCTCCATCGCTACCAGCGACGCATCCAAGACGGCCCGCTTCCAGTCCACACCGCGCCCGCTCACGGCTGCGCCTCCACTTCGCGCAACTGCCACAGCGGCACCTCCACCACGGGGCGCAGCGACACCGTGTATGCCGGAATCCCCTGCAGGCGGGTGGTATCCACCGGGGTGTCCACGGCCACGAGGGCCACCTTGCGCCCTGCCGCCCGCAGCCCCAGCAGCGACGCCATCAGGCTCTCGGACAGGATGCCCGTGATGACGACCAGCGTCGCGCCCCACGGCAATTTGGGCGACTCCGTCTCCAACAGGCGCTCTATCCGCGACGTGGAGAAGGCCGTTACCGCCGCTAGCGCCTCCAACATATGCATCAGGTGATCCGGGCTTCGGCTGGGGAGCACTTTCAGCGGCTGATCCGAGCGGGGCAGGCTGCCGTTCGCCAGCAAGCCCACCATGTGCTTCTGCTCCACGGCGAAGGATGCGATGGACGCCGCCACGCTGACCACCTGCTCCAGGAGCACGGGATCGCTGCCCTGGAGCGGCTCGGGCAACGTGTTGACGTTCAGGAAGAGGATCCACTGCGGGCTTGTCGTCGGTTCGTACACCTTCACCTGGAGCCGTTGCTGCCGCGCCGACGCTTTCCAGTGGATGTGCTTCTGCCCGTCGTAGGGCTGGTGATCGCGGACGCCCACGGCGCGGCTGGGGTCGGCGAAAAGCGGCTCCTCGGCCTTGGCATTGCCAAACGGATCTTTTGGGGGCAGGCCCAGCGCCTCCAGCGGCAGGACTTGCGGATAGATAATCAACGTGTCTTCCCTCTCGTCCACTGCCGACGCGCTAAAGAGTCCGAAAACATCGCTCGCCTGCAACCGCACGGGCCCCAGCGTGTAGAAGCCGCGCTGCGCGCAGGCCAGGCGGAAGCGCCGCGTTACCCGCTCGTGCCAGCGCAGGGAGTACAGGTTGACCAGATAGCCGACCGTCTCCTTGTGGGAGGGTGCCAGCGTATCGCCGATGAGGGGGACGGCTACCGGCAGTTCATCCTCGGCCTTCAGCCATGCCACGGGGAGCCGTTTGCCGTTCGTTACCCGAACGGTGAGCACAATCTCCTCGCCGACGAAGGCGCGGCGCTCGCTCAACTCCCGCCGATAGACGACGCCGCGCAGGACATAGCGGTTCCACAGCCAGGCCACCGCAATCACCGTGAGGAGCACGGTGGACATGATGACCAGCGCGTCCTGGCGAAACAGCACGCCCAACAGGCCGAAGACGAGGGCCAGCGCAATCCACGCGTCGTTGAACATCTACTGCTCCACGGGCACCGGCACCGACTCCACGATCTCGGCCAGAATCTGCTCGGGCCTGCGCCCGCGCAATCGGGTCTGCGAACTGATGATGATGCGGTGGCCCAGGACAAAGGGCGCGAGATACTTCACGTCGTCGGGCAGCACAAAGTCGCGCCCGCGGATGGCCGCCAGGGCCTGCGCCATGTGGTAAAGGGCCAGCGTTCCGCGCGGGCTTGCGCCCAGCATCACGGCCGAATGCTCGCGGGTCGCCCGGACGATGCGAACCACGTACCCGCGCACGGACTCCTCCACGCGCACTCGGCGGACGGCATCGCGCAGGGCAACCCAGTCCTCGGCGCGCATCACGGGCTGAAGGCGCTCCAACGGGTCTTCGCGCTCAAATCGCAGGAGAATCTCATTCTCCTCTTGCTCCGTCGGATACCCGAGGGCGATTTTGATGAGGAATCTATCCACCTGCGCCTCGGGCAGGGGGAAGGTGCCCTCCAGTTCAATGGGGTTCTGCGTGGCGAGGACGAGGAACGGCCGCGGCAGTGGATAGGTAACGCCGTCCACCGTAATCTGTCGCTCCTGCATGGCCTCCAGCAGGGCCGACTGGGTGCGCGGCGTGGCGCGGTTGATCTCGTCGGCGAGGAGGATTTGGGACATGACCGGCCCAGGGCGGAACTCAAACTCCTGCTTCTTCTGGTTGAAGAAGGAGATGCCCGTAACGTCGCTGGGCAGCAGGTCTGGGGTGAACTGCAAGCGGCTGAAGGTGCAGCCTGCGGAGCGGGCCACTGCCTTGGCCAGCGTCGTCTTGCCGATGCCGGGCACGTCTTCAATCAGCACGTGCCCCTCGCACAGCATGGCCGCCAGGAGCAACTCCACCGTCGCCCGCTTGCCGACGATCACAGTATCCACGTTGTCCAGCACGCGGGTCATCGCCTCGTGAATCATGCCCACCTCCGCACAGGGTCGTATTTGCGCACATGCAGTATACCACCGTCTGGGGCTACCGCAAGAAGCGGGGGTTTTCGATTCGGTTCCAAAGTCTGTTGGCACCT
>JBBIHX010000063.1:0-14685 GCA_037446815.1 Caldilineae bacterium
ATGTGCAGCGGCGCCCCACCTATGGTACAATAGCGCGGCTTCGCACAGCCCCAGCCATCGCACAAGGAGCACACAATGACCCACAACGCAGCCGCTGCGCCATCGCGTCCACAACCCACCGCCCGCCTCATCGCCGTGAGCCTGGGCACCCGCCTGCTGGTGGACACGGCCAAGCAGATGTTCGGCCCCTTCCTGTCCATCTTCGCCGCCGGCATGGGCATGGACATCGTCGCGCTCGGCAAACTCCTCGGCGCGCGCAACGCCGTGGGCATCACGGCCCCCATCTTCGGCGCGCTGGCAGACCGCTTCGGCTATCGGCGCATCCTCCAGGCCGAACTCATCATCTCCGGCGCAGGGATGCTCCTCATCGGCGCGGGGAAGTCGCCGCTGGCGCTCACGCTGGGCATGCTCATCACCGGAGTGGGCACAGCGGCCTTTGTCCCCTCGCTCCAGGCCTATCTGAGCGCGCGCCTGCCCTACGACCGTCGGGCGCGGGGCCTGGGCATTGTGGAGTACGCCTGGGCGCTGTCCAACCTCGTCGGCCTGTCGGCGATGGGCTACCTGATTCAAGGGGCAGGCTGGCGCGCGCCGTTCGTCATCCTCGGCGCAGGCATCATCTTGTCTGCGGCCCTGTTCCACACCGCGCCCGAAGTCGCGCCCGACCGCGGCGATGCGCAGCCCATCCGGGGGCGCGGGCTTGGGCTTCGCGCGTGGGCGCGGCGGGCCGTGGCCATTCGCTCCAACGGCGTGTCCGCGTGGGCCAGCATCTTCGTGATGGGGCTTCTGGTCCTGGCGGGGATGAACGTCTCCATGGTGTACGGCGCATGGCTCCAGGCAGACTACGGCCTGGACGCGGCGGCCCTGGGCGCTACGGCCGTCGTTGTGGGCGCGGCAGACCTGACCGCCAGCGTCCTGGTGAGCGCCGCCGCCGACCGGTGGGGCAAGCGACGGAGCGTGCTGGGCGGGCTGATCCTGTCCCTCGCTACCTACGCCCTGCTGCCGGTGCTCAACGTCGGATTGGCCCCCGCCCTGGCAGGCATCGCGCTCATGCGCTTCGCCTTTGAGTTCTCCATCGTCAGCCTGATTGCCCTGCTGAGCGAGCAAGCGCCCGACGATCGCGGCAAGGTGTTGTCCCTGGGCGCGGTGCTGGGATTGGCCGGGGCCAGCGTGGCCAGCATCACGGGGCCGTGGGCGCTCACGCGCCTGGGTGTGGCCGGCCTCTCGGGCATCTCCCTGGCCGCAACCGCCGGGTGCATCGCCATTGTCGCCGCATGGGTGAGGGAGAAAGCGTGAGGATACTTATGTCAACTCTTGCAACACGACTCTCCTGCAGAGGCACGCACGCGGGCGCCAGGCGTTGTCGCGCCGCGGTGGCCCTCGTCATCGCCGTCTTCATCCTCCTCCCCGCCTGCCAGCCCGCGCCGGGCCCTACCCCTGCGCCCCCCGCGGCCACGCCGGAACGCACGCTCCCATGCCTCCTCCCCACCCCGCCCGCGGGACCGGGTTCCGCCTGTACGCCCGCCCCCCGCGACCGATGGACGCGGGCCACGGTCATCAGCATCACCGACGGCGACACCATCCGGGTGCGCATCGGCGGCGAGACCCGCAGCCTGCGCTACATCGGCATGGACACGCCCGAACGCAACCAGCCTGGCTATCAGGCCGCCACCGACGCCAACGCGCGCCTAGTCGCCGGGCAGGTCGTGTACCTGGAACGCGATTGCCGCGACGATGACGGAGAGCGCCTGCTCCGCTACGTATGGCTGGCCGACGGGCGCATGGTCAACGAGGAACTGGTGCGCATGGGCGTTGCGCTGCCGGTGCGGTACCCGCCGGATACGCGCCACCACCTGCGCTTGGAGGCTGCGGCGCGGGAAGCGTGGGCAGCCCGACGCGGGTTCTGGGACGGCGGGGCCGACGCCTTCCCCTACGCCATGGTCGTGGTCAACGCGCTGGCCGTCCACACGGGCCCTGGCGACGCACAGTCCATCAAGGGCTCATTTATGTGCGGCGACGCCCTTGCCGTGTACGGCCGCACCGCCGACGGCGCGTGGCTTCAGGTGCGCGGGCCAGACCACACCGGCGGCTGGGTGCGCGCCGACGGGGTGCAAACCGCCGCGCCATAATCCGCCACCACAACAACGGCCTCGCCGCAGATCACAGTCCTGCGCCCGGCCTCGCCAAGGTAACAAGCCGCACACCAAGCCGATGTATCTGGCGGAAGCCCGCGTCCTGCGAGACGCCCTTCACCACGGCGGCCACATCGTCCACCACCGAGCCGGATAGGTAATGCACGCCATGCCGGAAGAGCACCGGCGACAGGGGCGTCGTAGGCCCCAGAACCAGAACCTGTGCATCCGGCCGCCGGAGGCGCATTAGGCTCTCAAAGGTGCCATTCAGCAGCGTCGTCCCTGTGAGCGCCACGACATCGGCCTGGGGAATCACCTGCGCGGCAGCCGACGCCGGCACGTCGCCAGCGCGGGGCTGGAGTTCCAGCACCCATAGTTCCCCGACGCTCTCGCGCAGGCGCTCCACGAACGGGAAGTGGCCCACAAGCGCCACTTTGCGGTTGCGGCCCAAGTCCGAAATGATCGCTTCGGCATTGAGTTCAACCGCCCCCTCCAGATACAGCGGCAACAGGGCGTTGATGGCAGCCATCCCGATGCTGCTCCGCGGCGGGCAGCCAGCGAGGGCCATGGCTGCCAGTTCCCGGGCAGGCATGTCCAGCAGATGACCTGCCTGCGGCACAGGCGGCTCAGCGTCGTTGTGCGCGCCGTACAGCGTGGACGCGAGGCCGCAATGCACAACGCCCTCCACCTCGGCGACGACAGCCGTCCAAAAGACCCCTACACGCACGTCCAGGATGCGCCCTTCTTGTACTTCGCGCAGCAAGTCTTGGATGATTTGCACGGGGCACGCCCCCTTCGGCAAGTGTGGCCCCATCACAGAGCGCATCCTCGCCGCCGTCAAATGGGAGCCTTGTCGAATTCGGTTCCAAAGTCTGTTGGTAGCTGTCATTGCGAGGGCGCGGAGCGCCCGAAGCAATCTCCGGGGCGTGAGGTTGCTTCGCTTCGCTCGCAACGACACACGAGGAGAGTGCGCCTACGGTTCACCAACACAAAATGGAACCGACTCCCCTGTCGTCCGCGCCATGCCTCCGGAGAGCAAAGCCACTACCCCACTCGTGGGCGAGTCCAAAGGCCCGCCCGCGCGGCTCCAGGACAGAGGATCAGGCCCCCTTCAGATGTTCATCCAGCCATGCGAAGACTTTGTCCACGTTCTCCGGCGCTTCAAAGCGGGGATCGGCGTGCGTGGCTCCCTCCAGCAACTCCAGCCGAACCTTGTCCTGCCCGATGGCCTTCGCCAAGGCGGCGGCCAGCGTGATGGAAGATTGCACCGGCACGGTGGCGTCGGCGGTGCCGTGCTGGAGGAAAAAGGGCGGCGCGGCGGGCGTGATGTACGTCGCCGGGTTGGCCGCCCGCACCCGCTCGGGCACCTTCGTGATCTGCTCACCCAGCAACAGCGACTCGGGCGAGTTCGGCCCGCTGTGCTCCATCCCAGGCGTGGGCCCAAGCCCCGATTCCGCCAACTGCTCGTCCATCGCGAGGAAGTCGGTCGGCGGGAACCACGCCACGACGGCCTGAACATGGCTCGGCTCCTTCGGATTGCCCAGGTCCAGGTCCTCCAACTCCCGAACGCCCGCGCTGGTCCCCAACATGGCCGCCAGGTATCCCCCCGCCGACCCGCCCCACGCCGCGATGCGATCGGGGTCAAAGCCATACCGAGCGGCATTGGCCCGAATCCAGCGCACCGCCGCCTTGACATCGTGAACCAGCGCGGGGAACTTCGCCTCCCAACTCAGCCGGTAATTCACCGCGACGACCGCGTACCCGCGCTTCAACCCCTCCAGCATGGGCTGCACCTGCATGTCGCCCTTGTCGCAGCCCATGAATGCCCCGCCGTGGATGGACACAATCACCGGGAACTGGCCGTCTCCCTCATCCGGAAGGTAGATGTCCAATTTCTGCGCGGGCGAAAGCGATGCATAGGGAATGTCCAGGTACTTGCGCCGGATGTGATCCGTCTTTGCGGGCCCATGGGGATCCGGCATCGCAGCATGGGGACCGGGCCCGACGGGAATGCTCCTCTGAATCATCTTTGCGCTCCTTCTATGGCTGTATGATTCGCAGTGATTCAACCTTCACCGTGCGGGCTAGTGCTGCGCCGAAACGCGCGCTACGCTCTCCCTGGCCTTCCGCCGCTTCTGGTACATGTCAAACCCCACGGCAACCAGGAGAACCGTCCCCTTCACCACATTCTGATAGAAATCGGGCAATCCGGCCAACTGCATCGCGTTGTTCAGAACGCCGATGATGAGGACGCCCGTAACCAGGCCGAAGATAGTCCCCTCGCCGCCCATGAAACTCACGCCGCCCAGCAGAGCCGCCGTAAGGCAGTCAAACTCAACGCCCTGCCCCGTGAACACCTGGCCCGAGAACACCCTGGACAGCAGCAGAACCGAGGTGATGGCGGACGCGAACCCGCAAATCGCGAACGTAACGATGCGCATCCGGCTGATGTCAACCCCCGCGAGGCGGGCCGCCTCCGGGTTGCCTCCCATCGCAAACACGTACCGGCCGAAGTACGTGCGGGTGAGCACGAAGTTGCCGATGAGGGCCACCGCGATCATGATGAGCACGGGGATGGGGATAGGCCCCACGTACCCCTGCCCGAACACCTTGAAGGAATTGGGCAGGCCGATGATGTTCTTGCCATCCGCCACGATGTATCCCAGGCCCTTGTAAATCGTCGCCGTGCCCAGCGTGATGATGAGGGGATGAATCTGGAGTTTCACGCTCAGAACCCCGTTCACCGTACCCAGAAACGTCCCCATGAACAGGCAAAACAGGATGGCCAGCACCGGGTTCACATGATAGCGGGCCATCAGAATGGCCAACACGATATTGGTGAACACGATCTGCGACCCGATGGACAAGTCAATCGCGCCGGAGATCATCACGAACATGATCCCCACGGCGCTAATGGTGGAAAAGGAGACCTGCCGCACCATCAAGGTCAGGTTCTTCACCGTGAGAAAATTCGGCGAAACGAAGGTGAAGATCGTCCCCAGAGTGAGGAGAATCAGCAAGGGAGCGTATTTCCTTGCGAACTCGCCCGCGTTCCGGTACACGCTTCCCGCACCAGACCGTATCTTGCTCTCCATGTAGCGCGCCTCCACTCAGTGCGACCCTGACGCAAGGTCCAGGATATAGTTCTGGCTGAACTGGTCTCGCTGCACTTCGCCGGCGAACTCGCCCTCGCACAGCACCACGATCCTATCCGACATCCCCAACAACTCCTGCATGTCGGAAGAGATCATGATAATCGCGATGCCATTGTCGGCCAGTTCACGCATCAGTTTGTAAATCTCCTGTTTGGTGCCGACATCAATTCCCTTGGTAGGCTCATCAAAAATGAGAATGTCGGACTCCGCAGCGAGAGATTTCGCCAGGACGACTTTCTGCTGATTGCCGCCGCTCAAGTTCTTGACCCGCTGGTCAAGGCTCGGCGTCCGTATGTCCAGACGCTCTTTGAACTTCTGGGCAATCGCATGCTCCGCCTTCGTATCCACCAGCCCCCGCCGCGATATTCTCCGAATGATGGGGAAACAGATATTCCACTTGACGCCCATTTCCAGGAAAAGCCCGTGGCCCTTCCTGTCCTCCGGCAGCAAGCCGATGCCGTGACGGATCGCATCGGCGGGAGACTTGATGCGCACGCGCTGGCCGTCCACCAGAATCTCGCCGCGCTCAGCGGGTGCTGCTCCGAAGATCACCATGGCCAACTCGGTGCGGCCCGCGCCCACCAAGCCGGAGAGGCCGAGGATTTCGCCCTTCCGCACCGAAAAGGAGATATCCCTCACGCCGTTGCCCGTCAGGTTCCGGACCTCCAGGGCAACTTGCGATGGCTCGCGTGTCCTGGCGGGGTAGGTCTCGGTGAGTTCCCTTCCCACCATCATGCTGATGAGTTCCTTGCGGTTCGTCTGCGACGTGTTCTTGGTCCCGACATACCGACCGTCTCGCATCACACTCACTCTGTCCGAGATTCGGAAGACCTCTTCCAGGCGGTGCGAGATGTAGATGACCGTAACCCCCCTCTGTTTCAATTGCTCAATGATGTCAAACATATGCTCCACTTCGGCAACCGATAGGGGAGCGGTAGGCTCGTCCATGATGAGAATGCGAACATCCTTGGACACGGCCTTGGCGATTTCAACCAGGCGCTGCTGCGCGGGCGACAAGTCGCGCACAAGCGCATCGGGGTCTATCGTGATGTTCAGTTGTCTGAAGATGTCGCGCACCCTGGCCCGAACGGCCTTGAAATCCACCAGGTACCGCCCGCCAACCTTGTCTCCCAGAAAGATATTCTCGGCCACCGACAGCGGCGGGACGAGGTTGAATTCCTGGTGAATGACCTCTATGCCAAGACTGCGCGCGAGGTGCGGCGTCATTCTGGAATGCTCCTGCCCGTTGACGCAGACCGTGCCCCCATCGGGGTCTATCGCGCCGGAAACCACCTTGACCAGCGTGGATTTGCCGGCGCCGTTCTCGCCGAGAAGCGCGTGCACCTCGCCCTTCCTGAAGTCCAGCGAGACGCGATCAAGCGCCAATACGCCCGGATAACGCTTCACAAGATTTCTGAGCGATAATACCACATCGGCTTCCATTCGCCACCCACCGTAGCAAAGAGGGTTGGTGGGGGGCCCTTCGCCCCCCACCATTGAGCAGATGACCCGGCGATAAGTCGCCGCTTACAACCCTAGTTCTCGCACTTGATGGTTACGAGCGGATCCAGCGTCTCAGCCGGGAACGGCTGCCCGGTAATCATCTTCTTCACCAGTTGGTACGTTCGCTGGGCCAGATCTTCCGGGCCGCCGCCGATGGCCACCGCGCCCCGATAGGGATCCTTGCAGCCCTGGATGAGAGGGATGTTCTCGGGGTTCACGTCGCCAGAGAAGACCGCGTACTTATCCAGGTTGTTCGGCGCATAGGCGCGAATGGCCTGAGAGACACCCATGGCGCCCGAGTCGCCGATGACGAGGAACACCTTCACGTTGGGGTACGCCGTGAAGATATTCTCCGCCGCGCTCACGCCCGCCGTAATCGTGGCATTGGGGACATCCACGAACGTTACCAGTTTCGCCTTCGGGCAACTCTCAATCGTGCGGAAGCCATTGGTGCGCTTCTTCATTTCCGGCGCGGTCTCTGTGCTCATGATCGCGACTTCAACGCTCTTGTCTGGGGCATCGGGGTAGGTCTTGTTGATGAACTGGCACGCCATCTCGGCCGCCAACTTCCCGATTTCAAACTGGTCCGTGTGCATGTAGGCGTCATAAGGCCCCTGTTCGTCCACGGGCACGCCCAGGACCTTGATGCCTGCCTTCTTCGCCTGCTCCACAGCACTGATGACGCCCACCGGGTCCACCGACATCACGATGAGCCCATCCACGCCCATGGAGATGAAGTTCTCAATCTGGTTGTACTGTTTGGCCGCGTCGCCATCGGCGCTGGCTACGAGCACCTCCACTCCGTCCGCCGCGAAGAGTTCCTTCACGCGCGTCGTCAGCGCAGACAGAAACGCGTTCGCCGCATCCGGAATGCAGTAGCCCACGCGCAATTGCTTCTGAGGCGGCGTAGTGGGCGCAGCGGTTGGCGCCGCCGTAGGGGCAGCGGTGGGCGCGGCCGGTTTGGCGGTAGGCGTGGGCGTGGCCTTGGCCCCGCACGCCGACAGAAGCGTCGCCAGGACGAGCAGCAGCGCAGCGACCGTGTAGAACCTCTTGTTCATCTTTATCCTCCTTCGGATGCGAAACTTGAACTTCTGCGGGTCTTCTGTTGTGGGAAATGGTCAACGGAATCTAGAGCGGACTTACGATCACCTCCTTTCGCCCTAGGCTGGGCTGTCCCAAGGTGTTCACACGCATGCGCCTGGGATAGCATCGGTTGTCTTGTAGCATGAAATATAAATTCACCATGCAATATTATATCACAGCCCCAGCGAATTGTCAAGACCCCGCCGCTGGCCAAGACATCACCGGCACAAGCAACGGCCTCAGGGTCCTGGAGTTCCTCGCCGCGTTGGCACTCCTCGCCAGCGCCGCGCTCAGCCCATCCTTTCTTGGCCAGCGCGCAAACGTGTGCTAGAATGCGGAGCGCCCGCGTGTACACGTCGGGACTATGGGGTGGTGAGCGGCAGATGAAAGACCCTTCCATGTACAACGTACGGGCCATTGACCGGGCCTTGCGGATTCTCTCCTGTTTCAGCGACAACTCGCCCGAGATGTCCATCGCGGAGATCGCGTCAGCCGTCGGGCTTCCGAAGCCGACCGTCCTCCGCATCCTGGCCACCCTCACGGACGGCGGCTACGTGGAACGCATCGCCGACAGCGACAAGTATCGCCTCGGCCCTCACCTCATCACCCTCGGCATGAGGGTTATCGGACGCCTGGAGGTCCGACGCCAGGCCATTCGGTACATGGTGGCGCTAGAGGAGCGTTTTGAGGAAACCTGCGACTTGAGCGTGTTCGTGCAAGAGTCACTGCTGTGCATTGACGTGGTGCAAAGCCGCCGCACTCTGCGCATCGCGGCCGGCCCTGGGTACCGGTCCCCACTACACTGCACCGCCAGCGGCAAGGCTTTCCTCGCCAACCTGTCGGCAGACCGGCTGGCTCAATTCCTCGCCCGCCCGCTCCCTCGCTACACACGCACGACCATCACATCGCCCGAGCGCCTGATGGCAGAACTGGAGCAAGTGCGGGCACAGGGATACGCCTGTGATGACGAGGAGTTCAACGAGGGAATCCGCGCCGTCGCCGCCCCCATCCGAGACGCTTCGGGCGACGTGATCGCCGTACTGGGCGTGCCGGGCCCCGTTGAGCGCATGACACCCCAGCGCATGACCGAGATCGCCCAGGCGCTCGTGGAGGCCGCCAACGCCATCGCGGCCCGCATGGGCGTGGCATCCCGCATGGTAAAATGAGGGTCCTGCCCTATCCGCGCAGACGGGCCCAAAAACAACGTGCGGCGCACCTCACAAGATGCGCCGCACGTCGGTCTCTCGGCACCCGAATCAGGCCACTACCGGAAACTTCTCCGGCGGGATGACGTCGCCGTGCTCCTGTCGGGCCTTCTCAAGCCTCGCGATTTCCGCCTCGGCCACCTGGAACAGAACCGGCGGGGTGCCGGTTACTTTCGTGCGGTAAATCTCCATCACGCGCCGCGTCTTCGCCAGGAACTGCGGAACCCGCAGCGAGAACTGCTTCACGTAGTCCGCGTGCGTGTACTCCTTGCCATGCACCTCTTTGAACAACCGCCGCAAATCCTCGTACTTCGGGATGTATCCCACCGGCGTCTGGATGGCGCCCACATCCCCGTGCACCCGCAACTCCATCCACTTCAGCCAGATGGCCTTGTCGGTCTTATCGTTCAGCCACTTGCCGGTCTCCAAGTCGCGCAGGAAGTAGTTCACGCCGAAGATGGCAGGCGGATGGGTCAGCCCCTTGCCGAAATCCAGGTTCATCCCCACGTACCGCCCGATGGGCACCGACAGGAAGTCCAGGTTGGACATGGGATTGAACTCGCGCACGCCTTCCTTGCCCAGGGTCGCCGCCGTCGTCTCGGATTCCAGGAAAGCGCCCATGGTAACAATGCCGTGCTCCCAGTCAAAGGCTTGGCGCACCGGCATCCACGTGTCCGAATCGCGCCCGCCGTAGATGAACCCGGCCGGTTCCACGCCCTCCGGGTCATGCAGGCGCGGGCTCACGTTTTCCAGCAGGCTGAGGTCCAGGGTGAAGCGCGCATTCTTGTGCGAGGGCGGGATTTCTTTGCCCTTGGCGTCCTTTTTCCCCTTCCACCACTCGCCCGAATGGTTGTACCCCTTCTCGGGCACGGGGCCATCCTTGCCGTTCCAGTACACCGTGCCATCCTCGCACAGCAGGACGTTGGAGAAGATGATCTCGCCCGGCCTGTGCAGCGCCTTCCACACAATGATGTCATCCACCGAGTTGATGCCCTCAATGATGCCGAACATCCCCTTTTCCACGTTCACGGCACGCACCCGCCCGTTCTTCTTGAACAGATACGCGATGTCGTCGCCCAGGATGGTCTCGCCGGGAATCATGGCTGTAGACGTCTTGCCGCACATGGAGGGGAACGCGCCGGTGAAGTAGGTTACGCGCCCGGCCGGCCCATGCACGCCCATGAGGAGCATGTGCTCGGTGAGCCAGCCTTCCTTCTCGGCGCGGAAGATGGCCAGGCGCATGGCCAGTTTCTTCAGGCCGATGGTGTTGCCGCCGTATTGCGTGTTGGTGGAGTACACAGTGGCGTTCTCGTTGTCAATGTACATCCGGCGCAGATGCAGGTTCTTGGAATTCTTCCGCTCGTCCAGTTCCCCCTCGGAGTGCACGAACCGGAAGAAGCGAGCCTTCTCCCCCAGCCGCCGCCAGTCCTCGTAGCCGGAGCGGTACAGCAGATGCTCGCTGTGGGCCACGTAGGGCGAATCGGTAATCTGCACCGCCGGTATGGAGAACTCGGAGTTGGTCGGCCCTAGGGTGAAGAACAGGACGTACATGGTCCGGCCCTTCATGATGTCCTTGAGAATGCCGTGAATCTCCGCCAGCCCCTCCTCCTTGTCCATCGCGCCGATGTCCGGGCCTAGGTCCACCCCCGGCGGCAGGAGGAATTTGGTGTGCTCCTTATCGCGCCCCTGGTCATCGTAATGCTCGTAGTGAAGCGTATGGCCGGGCACTTTCAGCGGCCGTTCCTCCCCGCTGCGAATCGCCTCCTGGCGGATGAACTCGCGGTCCTCCGCCGAGTCGGTGCACACGAAAACCTTGCCCGGGTTGCACAGTTCCACATACTGCGCGACGAACGCGTGGAGGTCCGGGTTGTGAATGGCTGCGAGCCTCTCGTAGGCCTCGGGGCTCAGCCGCGGCTTGACGCGATCCAAAGATTTGCTGTCCATGATCTCTTTCTCCCTATGTGTGATGTCCAGTCTGCCATGAAGCGGGATTGAAGCGAGGCTTCATTCCATCTTCGCTTCGCCTGGATTGTACTCCTTTTCACGAATTCCGTCAACGTGGGCGGGTGCCTGTGAGTCGCGCGGCACATGCAGACGCCGCAGGAACCCATCGGGTAGTTGCAGGCCCAGATGGTGCAGCCGCGCCGTGCGCCGATGCGGCAGCGGCTGAACCACCACCGCGGCCAGCACCCCGATTCCCACAGCCAGCACAGCCGCCGCGGCGAAAGGCATGCGGAGCCCCCACGCGCTGGCCAGAGACGCGCCCAGCATCGGCCCCAGCGTGTTGCCCGCGGAGTTGGCCGACGCGCTCAGGCCGTACACCGCCCCCTGCTGCTCGCGACGCACCGTGCGCGCGAGGATTGCATTCGCCGCCGGGATGAGGCCGCCGACGAACAGCCCCATCCCCAGGCTCGCCACAAGAAAGACGCCGAACCCGGGCGCAGCCGCCTGAACCGCATACGAGAGGGCCGCGCCTCCCGCGCACACCAGCAGAATGCGCTGGTACCCCACGCGGTCCGCCAGCCGCCCCATGAGCAGCGCCGAGACCGCGCCTGCCGTCGCCGCCCCGGCCAGCGCCAGGCCCGTCGCCGCGTTCACGCCCGCAGGCTCCCGCCGCAGGAAGTCCACGAACAGCGGCAGCATCACGCGGGCCAGCGAATCGGCCAGGTTGGCGCTGGCCATGACCAGAATCGCCCCGAGCACGGGCAACGAATGCGCCACCAGGCGCGCCCCTTCCACCACGCCGTTGGAGTGAGCGGCGCGCACAGGGCGGCGGAACCGGTCGCGCACCATCAGCAGGACGACCGCCGCGCCGCCTGCGCTGAGCAGGCCGCTCACGGCAAACGCCCACCGGTACCCCACCAGGTCGGCCACGGCCCCGCCCACCAGCGGCCCCACGGCCCCGCCCGCGCTGGACGCCATCTGAATCACGCCCAGCCCAAACGCCACGCTCTCCAGCGGGACAAAGGCCGACGTGAGGGCAAAGAACGCCGGCGTGATGCCCGCCAGCGCGCCTTGAAAAATCCGGGCGACGAACAACTGTTGCACGCTCCCCACCAGCGCCATTGCCACAAACGTTACTGCAATCCCCAGCGCCGCGCGGACGGTGTTCCACTTGTGCCCCATCCGGTCGGACAGCGCGCCCCAAAACGGAAACAACAAGAACGAGGCCGCCGACCCGCCCGCAGCCAGCAGCCCCGACCAAAGTTCCACCTGATGCAAGTCCATTACGCCGAGTTCGCGCACGTAGAGGGGCAGGAACGGGATAGAGGCGTTCCATCCCACGATGCACAGAAACTGAGCCACCGCCGCGGCGGCCAGGTTGGATTTCCACTTCGTCGCTGTGTCCGTTTGCATAGCCGTCCCAGCCGATTATACGCCGCCGCGCCGGTTTGGGCGAATTGCGCGCCCGCGCCGACTCGGCTTCATCCTATGTTGGTGAATCGCATGAACACTCTCCTCGCGTGTCATTGCGAGCGAAGCGAAGCAATCCCACGCCCCTGCTGTCACTGCGAGCGAAGCGAAGCAATCCCACGCCCCGGAGATTGCTTCGGGCGCTCCGCGCCCTCGCAATGACACGCCCCTGCTGTCATGGCGAGCGACAGGCGCCGTGCGAGGCGGTTTCGCTTCGCCCCCGCAATGAAACGGCGGGGCAAAACACCTGATTTTGGCGGCCAGCCGCAGTGGAGTACAATCACGCGCGCGTCGGTGCCCATAGCCACGCTCCAGGGAGTCCGGCGCACGAAAACCCAGCAGAGGAGCAATGTTATGATCGCACTCAACACCTGGCTACCGTTCACCTCAAGCGCCGTCAGCCTCATCTTCGCGATCCTTGTCTTTCGGCGCTACCTTCGGCGGAAGGGCCTGCACCTGCTTCTGTGGGGTGTCGGGCTCATCTTCTACGGCATCGGCGGCTTCTGCGAAGGATATTACGGGGCCTTCGGGTGGAACCCGCTGGTCTTTCGGCTGTGGTACCTCTTCGGTGCCATCCTGGTTGCCGCATGGTTGGGACAAGGAACCGTGTATCTACTTGCACGGCGCAAGTGGGCACATGCGCTGATGATCGTGTTAGGGCTTGCCTCGCTGTACGCGGCCTACCGCGTCTTCAGTGCAACGTTGGACCCCAGCCTCATGACCACCAGCCTGCACACGGGCAGCGAACTGAGCGGCCATGCCATCGTTACGCCCGGCGTGCGCCTGCTCACACCCTTCTTCAACTCCTACGGCACATTCACGTTGGTGGGCGGCGCCATTTACTCCGCGTACATCTTCTGGCGCAAGCGCGTTCTCAAGCACCGCGCCATTGGCAACGTGTTCATCGCCGTGGGCGCGATTCTCCCCGCCTTCGGGGGCACGTTCAGCCGATTCGGCATTCCGGGCGCGCTCTATATCACAGAGTTCCTCGGCGCGGTTCTCATGTTCATAGGTTTCATCCGCGCCACCACGCCCATGGGCAAGGAATCGCACTAGCCGCCGGTAGCCGACCCAGGGAGGGGCCGGCCTTGGCCAACCTCCCGGAGGTCGGCTGCCGTTACCGCGCCCAGTCCAGCGACATCACCGGCAGCCAGACACGCCTCTCGGACTCTGGCTCGCGCGTGGGCGACGGGCCGGGCGTGTTTGTCGGGCGGCGCGTGAAGGTTGCCGTGGGCGTCGCGCTGGCGGTCGCCGTTCTCGTGGGCGTGCTGGTGGGCCGGCGTGTGGCGGTCGGTGTCCGCGTGGCCTTTGGCGTGTGCGTGGGTGTCGGCGTACGCGTCCTCGTGGGCGTGCGCGTGGGCGTGGACGTGGGATAGGCATACACCACATGCAGGTATGGTTTCCCCGACCCTGCCTCGCTGCTGTAGAAGGATCGCCAGCCCTGTACGCCCTCCTCATCGCCGCTGAGCAGCATCATGCCATAGTTGGCGTATGATCCGTCGTACCACCCGCGCACCAACTCGGTAGCATTCCAGGAGCGCCAGCCATCCGATTCTCCCACCACGGTTGACGCAGAGGGCTCACTGGTGGCCGGGCGGCCGTTCCAGGTGACCGATTCTGACCACAACTGCGCGATCCGCCTCATGACGATGCTCACGCTGGCGGCGCCGACGTGATCATACTGATACAGGTACAACGTCGCCGATTGGATCACTATGCCCGATGGCAAATCCAGATCAAATAGGAGCAACGATCGATAGCGGTAGGGCCACGAGGTCGTGCCTACATGAAGATGAACATCGTCGGGCCAGCTGGAGTTGGGAAAACTCCTGTTGATATAGGCATCCGCCACCGGTTCAGAATCCTGTTAGAGGCTGGCAACGGATATAGGCGCGGACGCTGACCCGTTCCCGCCCGTCTCCTGCCCCGAGGCCATCCCAAACCCCAACGCGGCCTGCGCCGCGCAGATCACAATCGTCCAGATAAGCAACGTCCTGGCTCTCATTCCTGGCCTCCTTCCTGCTATCAGGGCGCGGTGAAGGATCTACGGAAGGGGCGGAATGAAGGCCAGGAGGCAGCAACGGGCTTCGCCGCTCACCCCAGAAAACCTGCGGTCGGTGAGTGTGCGATGCGGGATTTGCCTGCATGTACATTGTATCACAATCTTCACCCGCTGTCAACGGCTCCGCCGATGAG
>JBBIHX010000064.1:0-4752 GCA_037446815.1 Caldilineae bacterium
CCCCAGCCCTCTCCCTGTGGGCGAGGGGGCGTGGCCCTCACCCCGGCCCTCTCCCTGTGGGCGAGGGAGCACGGCCCTCACCCCGGCCCTCTCCCTGTGGGCGAGGGGGCGTGGCCCTCACCCCGGCCCTCTCCCGGCGGGCGAGGGAGCACGGCCCTCACCCCAGCCCTCTCCCGGCGGGCGAGGGGGCGTGGCCCTCACCCCAGCCCTCTCCCGGCGGGCGAGGGGGCGCGGCCGCGCGGGGCCGTTTTTGACACCGCACGGCTTTGGGCATATACTTTGCCCCGCTAAATAATCTGTGCAGCCCGCGAGAGCCCGCCGCGTACCGGCCTCCCTCGCAAGGTGGAACCCGCTGCACTTCGCACGCGAGGAAAAGAGCGTCTATGCTGCGACTTGCCCGATATCTCAAACCGTATGTGCCGTTCATCCTGCTGGCCATCGCCCTGCTGTTCGTGCAGGCCAACGCTGACCTGGCCCTGCCCGACTACATGTCCCGCATCGTCAACTACGGCATCCAGCAGGGCGGCGTGGAGAACGCCGTGCCCGTCGCCATCCGCCAGAGCCAGATGGAGCGGCTGGCGTTGTTCCTGAGCGCCGAGGACAAAGCCCTCGTCCTGTCCCACTACACGCTGGTGGCCCAGGATTCGCCCGACTACGACCGGTACGTCAAGCAGTATCCTGCCCTCGCCAAGGAGCCCATCTACGTCCGAAACCCGATGGGCAAGGCCGAGGAGGCCGCGCTGAACCCCATCATGGGCAAGGCGCTGGTCGTCGTCTCCGGCATTGAGCAATTCATGGCCGATCCGAGCAAAGCCGCGGCTATGGGCCAGACGCTGGGGTTTGACCTGAGCCGCCTGCCCCCTGGCGTGGACGTCTTCGCCCTGCTGGGAAGGTTGCCCGAGGCCCAGTTGGCCCAGATGAGCGTGGCCATCAACGAGCGATTCGCCGCGCTGGGCGAAAGCATGGTCAACCAGATGGCCGTGCGCGCCGTGAAGGCCGAGTACGACGCGCTGGGCATGGACACGGGCAAACTCCAGACGGCCTACATCCTGCGCACAGGTGGAACGATGCTGCTCATCTCGCTCCTGTCCATCACGTGCGCCATCATCGTCGGCTTTCTGGCCGCGCGGACCGCGGCGGGGGTCGCCCGCGACCTGCGCCGAGCGGTGTTCCGCAGGGTCATGAGTTTCACCAGCGCCGAGTTTGACAAGTTCTCCACCGCGTCCCTCATCACGCGCTCCACCAACGACGTTACGCAGGTGCAAATGGTGGTGATGCTGATGATGCGCATGGTCTTCTACGCGCCCATCATCGGCATCGGCGGCGTGATTCGGGCGGTGGACAAGAGCGCCAACATGTGGTGGATCATCGCTGTGGCCGTCATCGTGCTCCTGGGGCTTGTGTTGACGGTGTTCTCCATCGCGCTCCCGAAGTTCAAGGCCATGCAGCGGCTGGTGGACCGACTGAACCTCGTCGTGCGCGAGAACCTGTCGGGTATGTTGGTCATCCGCGCGTTCAACAAGCAGCGGGTTGAGGAAGCGCGATTTGACGAGGCGAACCGAGACCTGACGCAGACCACCCTGTTCGTCAACCGCGTCATGGTAGTCATGATGCCGGTGATGATGCTCATCATGAACGGCCTGTCGCTTACCATCATCTGGGTTGGAGCGCACCAGGTGGCCGCGTCCACCATGCAGGTGGGCGACATGATGGCCTTCCTCCAGTACGCCATGCAAATCGTCTTCTCGTTCCTGATGCTGACCATGATGTTCATCTTCCTGCCGCGGGCGGCGGTGTCCGGCGACCGCATCGCCGACGTGCTGGAGACCCAGCCCGCCATCCGCGACCCCGAGCAGCCCAAATCGTTCAAGGAGCCGTTTGAGGGCACGGTGGAGTTCTGCCATGTGCACTTCCGCTACCCCAACGCACTGGAGGATGTGCTGCACGACATCAGTTTCGTGGCCAAGCCTGGGCAGACGACCGCCTTCATCGGCTCCACGGGTTCGGGCAAGTCCACGATTATCAACCTGATTCCGCGCTTCTACGATGTAACGTCGGGCGCTATCTACGTGGATGGCGTGGACATCCGCGAGGTGCGCCAGAGCGACTTGCGCGCCAAGATCGGGTACATTCCTCAGAAGGGCATCCTGTTCTCGGGCACCATTGACAGCAACCTCCGATTTGCCGATGACGATGCCGACGACGAGACCCTTCGCCAGGCGGTGGAAGTGGCCCAGGCGGGCGAATTCGTCTTCGCGACGCCAGACGGCCTGGCGACGGAGATTGCCCAGGGCGGCGCGAACGTGTCGGGCGGCCAGAAGCAGCGCCTGTCCATCGCCCGCGCCCTGGTCAAAAAGCCGCCCATCTACATCTTTGACGACAGTTTTTCGGCGCTGGACTTCAAGACCGACGCCGCGTTGCGCAGGGCGCTGAAGGAGATCACGCGAGATAGCACCGTGTTCATCGTTACCCAGCGCGTTTCCACCATCATGAACGCGGACCTGATCATCGTCCTGGACCAGGGGCGAATCGTGGGCAAGGGCACCCACCGCGAACTGATGGAGACGTGCGAGGTGTATCGCGAGATCGCCCAGTCGCAACTCGGCAAGGAGGACGTGGCATGAGCGTATCCGGCGGCAACTTCTCGGAGAGACGCACCCCTTCGTCGGAGCGCAGGCCGTTCTTCGGGCCGGGCGCGCCTGGAGGACGCGGCCCGATGTTTGGGCCAGGGCCACGCGGCGGGCACGGCCCTATGGGCATGATGCGCGGCGAAAAGCCCCGCGATTTCAAGGGCACCATGCGGAAACTCATCCGGTATCTGGGAACCTACAAGATTTCCATCGCCGTCGTAATGCTGTTCGCGGTGGCGTCCACCATCTTCTCCATCGTCGGCCCCAAGATTTTGGGCAAGGCCACCACCAAACTGTTTGAAGGTGTGATGGCCCAGATTGCCGGCACAGGCACCGGCATTGATTTTGAGTACATCGGGCATATCCTGCTCACGGTGCTGTTCCTGTACCTGTTGTCGGCGCTTTTCGCCTACATCCAGGGCTGGATCATGTCGGGTGTGTCGGCGAACATCACGTACCGCTTCCGCAGGGACATCGCCGCCAAAATCAACCGCCTGCCGCTGCGGTACTTTGACCGCACGACGCACGGCGAGGTCCTGTCCCGCGTAACCAACGACGTGGACACGGTGAACCAGACGCTGAGCCAGAGCCTGACGCAGATGATTACATCCGTAACGACGCTCGTCGGCGTGCTGGCCATGATGTTCTCCATCAGTTGGCAGATGACCCTGGTGGCGCTGCTGATGGTGCCCCTGTCGCTGGTCATCATCGGCATCGTCATCGGGCGCTCCCAGCGGTATTTCAAGCGCCAGCAGGACTACCTCGGGCATATCAACGGGCACATTGAGGAGACCTACGGCGGGCACGTGGTGGTCAAGGCCTTCAACGGCGAGGCGAAGAGCGTCCAGAAGTTTGACGGCCTCAACGACGTCCTGTACGACTCGGCGTGGAAATCGCAGTTCCTGTCGGGCATGATGATGCCGGTGATGGGATTCGTGGGCAACCTGGGGTACGTGGGGGTGAGCATCCTGGGCGGGTACCTGGCGGTGCGGGGCGCCATCACCGTCGGCGACATCCAGGCGTTCATCCAGTACGTGCGGTCGTTCACCCAGCCCATCACGCAGATCGCCAACATCTCCAACGTGTTGCAACAGACCGCCGCGGCAGCCGAGCGCGTCTTTGAGTTCCTGGCCGAGGAAGAGGAGGCGCCCGATACGGCCAGCCCCGTGCGCCTGGATGACGTGAAAGGGCAGGTGGAGTTCCGCCACGTGCGTTTCGGCTACAATCCGGACAAGGTAGTCATCAAGGACTTCTCGGCCCTCATCCGGCCGGGCCAGAAGGTGGCCATCGTGGGGCCAACAGGCGCGGGCAAGACGACGCTGGTCAAACTGCTGATGCGCTTCTACGATGTGGACAGCGGGGCCATCCTGGTGGACGGGCACGACATCCGAGACTTCACCCGCGAGGATTTGCGCAAGATGTTCGCCATGGTGCTGCAGGACACATGGCTGTTCAACGGCACCATCATGGAGAACATCCGCTACGGCAGGCCCGACGCGACCGACGAGGAGGTCATCGCGGCGGCGCGCGCGGCTCACGTGGATCACTTCGTGCGCACCCTGCCCGAAGGGTACAACATGGTCATCAACGAGGATGCGTCCAACATCTCGCAGGGGCAGATGCAGTTGCTCACCATCGCCCGCGCCATCCTGGCCAACCCCAAGATTCTCATCCTGGACGAGGCGACCAGTTCGGTGGACACGCGCACGGAGATGTTGATTCAGGATGCGATGTATCGGCTCATGGAGGGGCGCACGGCGTTCATCATCGCGCACCGTCTGTCCACCATCCGCAACGCCGACCTCATCCTGGTCATTCGGGATGGCGACATTGTGGAGCAGGGGACGCAGGAGGAGTTGCTGGCGCGCAACGGGTTCTACGCCGAACTGTACTACAGCCAGTTTGAGCGGGTGGAGGTGGCGTAGGGGGGCGGCGCGGAACGGGCCGGGCGGGGGCAGAGCGACTCGGGTTCAAACTGCCCGGCCTGCCTCACGCCGCTCCCTTTCCGCGCAATCCGCGCCATCCGTGGATGCAACCCTGGAGATGCTCCGCCTTCGGCTCAGCATGACATAATGGGCCTGTCATTCTGAGCGGCGAAGCCGCGAAGAATCTCGTAGAGCAA
>JBBIHX010000064.1:4852-14482 GCA_037446815.1 Caldilineae bacterium
CTACTGGACAAACAGAGGCACGAAGCGAAACTGCGTAACGTCCACCAATCCCCGATCCGTCAGTTTCAGGGACGGGATGACCGGCAGCGCCAGAAAACTCAGCGCCGTGAACGGGTCGCGCAAAGCCGACCCCATGTCCGCCGCGGCGTGCAGCAACTCGCGAAACGCCCCGCCCACCTCCTCCAGCGGCCGGTCCGACATGAGGCCGGCGATGGGCAGCGGCAACTCCGCCCGCACCTCCCCATCCTGCACCGCCACCAGCCCCCCGCGCATCTCCACCATCCGCTCCAGCGCCACTTTCATATCCTCGTCGCTGGCCCCTACCAGGATGATGTTGTGGGAGTCGTGGGCCACCGAAGAGGCGAGCGCGCCGCGCTTCAGCCCGAACCCGTGCACGAACCCCAGCCCCACGTTGCCGGTGGCCTGATGGCGCTCTACTACGGCGATCTTCAGCACATCGCGCTCCGTGTCCGAAACGGCGAACTCGCCGTCGGTTTTCGGCTCCATGATGAGTTGCTGCGTTACGATCTGGCCGGGGATGAGTCCGATGACGCGGATGCGGTTTCCGCGGGCGGGGACCGCAAAAGAGATGCTCGGCGGGTGCACGTTCATGGAACTGCGCACGATGGCCGGGTTGTGGGGCGACAGGGTGCCGACAAAGCGCCCGCGCTCGGCCACAATCTGCCCGCCGCGCAGCACCTTCAGGATGCGGAAGTCCATGAAGTTGTCAAAAACCACCAAATCCGCGCGCCACCCGGGTTTGATGCCGCCCCGGTCCGAGAGGCCAAAGTATTCCGCCGGGTTCAACGTCGCCATCTGGATGGCGGTGATGGGGTCCAGCCCGCTGGCGATGGCCGTGCGGATGATGCTGTCCAGGTGGCCCTCCTCCAGCAACTCCAGCGGGTGGCGGTCGTCGGTAACGAACATGCAGCGGCGGGCCGTGGCGGGCGTAACCAACGGCAGGAGGTCGCGCAGATTGCGGGCCGTAGACCCCTCGCGGATCATGATGTACATGCCGTTGCGCAGTTTCTCTTTGGCCTCCTCCAGCCGCGTGCATTCGTGGTCCGAACCCACGCCTGCGGCGATGTAGGCCATCAGGTCGCGGCCCGAAAGGCCCGGGGCGTGGCCGTCAATCCGCTTGCCCGCGCCCGCCCGCACCTTGGCCATCACCGACGGCTCGCGGAACAGGACGCCCGGGTAGTTCATCATCTCGCCCACGCCTTGCACCCAGTTCTCCTTCAGCAGAAGCGCCAAGTCCGACGGCAAGATGCGCGCGCCCGACGTCTCCATGTCTGTCGCCGGCACGCACGAGGGCACCATCACGTACACGCTGAAGGGGTTGCGCTTGCTGGATTCCAGCATGTACCGAATGCCGTCAAACCCCAGCACATTGGCGATCTCATGGGGATCAATGACCACGGATGTCGTTCCATGAGGCAGCACGGCCCGCGCGAATTCGGGCACGCGCAACATGGAACTCTCAATGTGCACGTGGCCGTCAATGAACCCAGGGCAAACGTATGCGCCGTCCAGGTCTATCTCCACCTTGCCGCGGTAGTCGCCCAGGCCAGCGATGCGCGTGCTGGCGATGGCGATGTTGGTAACGTGAATATCGCCCGAGAAGACGTTCACTACCCGCGCGTTCTTCAGCACCAGGTCGGCCTCGTCCTCGCCGCGCGCGATCCGAATCAAGTCCTCCAGCGTAATCGCCATTTGCACCCTCCTAGATTAGCACAAAGCGACCTCGTGGGGTCGCCTTGTTGCCTCCTGGAGTCGGTTTCATCTTGTGTTGGTGAACCGTAGGCGCACTCTCCTCGTGTGTCATTGCGAGCGAAGCGAAGCAATCCCACGCCCCGGAGATTGCTTCGGGCACTGCGTGCCCTCGCAATGACAGCCACCAACAAACTTTGGAACCGACTCGCCTCCCTCTCCCACTCGCACCCCCGCGTGCGACGCCACTGACCTTTCCAGGCCCTACCCCCGGCCGAACAGGCGCTGCCAAAACCCCCTCCGTGCGGCCCGCTGTGCCGGCGCCTGCGCGGGCAGCGATAGGCCGGGCAGATAGTTTGCCGCCGGCGCATCGGGAATCACGCGAACCCTGCCGGCCTCCAGCGCGAACGCCGGCGTGTCGCGCAGGATGTGCTCCAGCGGCATGGGCGGGCAGGTGTCGTGATAGATGCGCCTGGAGACGAGGGCGGGCATGAGCCGAAAGAGCGGATACGGCCTGCGCTTTCTGGCCAGGAGTTCCCGCGCGGCCTGGGCCACCTGCGCGTCCCGTCCGGCGACCCGCTCCGAGTCCTGGCGGCCTGCGGGTTCCAGAAACGCGTGGTAAATCCCCTCTTCGCCGTCCGTTACCTCAAACAGGAGGCTATCGCCGGCGCGGCACTCCATGTCCTGAAACCACTGGGCCAGCGCGTAAGATGGGGCGATGCCCGCCGCGCCCTCGTCAAGCCACAGGATGGGCTGCGAGAATAGCGGCCCCTGCTCCAGATACAGGTGGCAGGGCCGAGCAGCGGCGTGGCGCGGCGCGAATAGAAACGGGAACAGGATGTAGCACGCGTCCGGCCCGAGCCGCAGAGACCCCTCGTCCAGTTCCCGCTGCGACAGGATGTGGCGAACCGTCGCGCCCTTGACGAACCAGAGCACCCAGGCGTAGTGATCGTCGCCCACGGGCACCACCAGGGGGCTGTTGCGCAGGGCGTTGCGCACGGTGCGGGCCGGCTGAGCCACGGGCCGCACGGGCATGTCCAGGACTGCGGCAAGGACATCGGCAAAGGACAGGGGAGCATCGGCCGGACGCAGGGCGTCGCACACAGCCCGCGCGTATGAGATTCGCCGCTCCGCCCGTGTCATGCCATTCCTCCGATGGTCTACGCCTGCGACGAGAGCACCCGTCGCGCCTTGGCCACCCAGTCGGGGTCGGCCAATTGCGCCCGCCCCACGGCGATGAGGTCCACCAGCCCGTCGCGTATGACGCGCTCCGCATAGTCGGGATCGCGCACGTTGCCCACGCCGATGGTGGGGATTCCGGCGGCGCGCCGCACCCTTGCCGCCAACAGAACGAAATAGCCCTGTTCGGTGAATCGGTCTCGGCCCGATCCTCCCAGGCCGCCCGACACGTCCAGGATGTCCACCCCCGCGCCGGCCAGAATCGGCGCGATGCGTTCGGCGTCGTCGGCGGTGATGCCGCCCGGCGTCAGGTCATCCGCCCCGAACCGGTACAGCACCAGCATCGCCTGGCCGACGGCCTCTCGCACGGCGCGGATGACCTCGCAGGGGAATCGCAGGCGGTTTTCCAGCGAGCCGCCGTAGTCGTCGGTGCGGCGGTTGGTAACGGGGGACACGAACTGCCCCAGCAGGTAGCCATGCGCGCCGTGAATCTCCACCGCGTCAAAGCCGGCCTGCTGGGCGCGCCGCGCCGCATCGGCATAGTCGCGGGTGAGTTGCTGAATCTCCTCCCGCCGCAGCGCCCGCGGGGTCTCGGCGTCGCCGGGAACGGGGAGCGTCCACGCGCTGATGGGCTGGGCGCCGATGAGGTCGCGGGTTGTGCGCGCGCCGGCGTGAGTGATCTGAAGGCAGGCCACCGCGCCCGCCGCCTTGATGGTCTGGGCCAGCCGCGCCAAGCCGGGCACCAGCGTGTCGTCGTACACGCCCAACTGTCGGTCTGACATGCGGCCGTCGCGGCGGATGTACGTATGCTCCACGATGAGCAGGCCAGGCCCGTCCACGGCGATGGCCTCGTAGTGGCGCAGGTGCCAGTCGGTAACCTCGCCGCGCGGGGTGGCCCGCTCCGTCGCAATCGGCGGCATGACGATGCGATTTCTCAGGCGGGTGCCTCGCACCTCCAAGGGATCAAACAGACTCGCCATAGCGCCCCTCCTTGGAAGCATTATAGCGTCTCCTGCCGTGGGCGTCAATGGGTGCAGCAGGATTCGGTTCCAAAGTCCGTTGGCGCGCACTGTCATGATGAGCGTAGGGGCAACGCATGCGTCGCCCCAAAGGGCGAAGAATCCCGTAGAGCAAATTGCCAAATTTGCTCTACTTTGCCCAATCCGTGCCATCCGTGGATACAACGCCGGAGATGCTTCGCCTTCGGCTCAGTATGACAGGGGGAGGACAACGTGCGACGCACGTGAATGCCCTCACCCCAGCCCTCGCCCGCCGAGGCGGGAGAGGGGGCGCTTGTGTCATTCCGGTGGACACAATGCGCCCGTTGCGGAATGGCCCGCCTTGTGCACCTGCCCAGGCGAGGCTATAATAAGGCCAACTCGGCAAGGAGGATTGCCGTGGACGGAAGACAATTCACCGTGGGCGCAATCGTGTTCGCCCTCATCTGTTGGCTGACCCTGGCGGCGGTGGTCGTGGGGTTCTCGCCCGAAGAGCCGCTCATCTACCTGTTCTACGCCCTGCTGGGCCTCGGCGTCAGCAGCACGCTGATGCCCATCGTGTACTACCTGCACGTCCGATTCGGCGACGGCAGGGAGAACCCGCGCTGGTTCCGGTACATCCGCCAGAGCCTTTGGGTCGGCGCGCTGGCGGCATTCTACCTGTGGCTCAACACCCTGCGCGCGCTCAGCGTGCCGGCGCTTCTGCTCGGCATCTGCATCGCCGCCCTGGTGGAACTGATTATCCTGCGCCCAGCCAAGACGGAGGGATGATATGGCCGACAAGAGCGCGTTGGAAGCCCGCCTGCGCCAACTTCCCAGCGTGGATCGGCTGCTCCAGGCCCCGCCGGTACAGGAGTGGATTGTGGCGTTCGGCCACGATTTGGTCGCCGAGGCGATTCGCGAGGCCCTGGACGAAGCGCGGGGCCGCGTGCTGGCGGGGGAGGAAACGCCCCCTGCGGCCTCGGTGCTGGCGGCTGCCGGCGCGCGTCTGGAGAGCATGGTAACGCCCACGCTGCAGCACGTGATCAACGCCACGGGCGTCGTCATCCACACCAACCTGGGCCGCGCCCCGTTGAGCCGCGCCGCGCGCGAGGCGATGGAGCGGGCCGCCCGCGGGTACACGAACCTGGAGTTTGACCTGGAGGCGGGCACGCGCGGGTCTCGCTACGTCCACGCCGTGGGGCTCCTGAAGCGGCTGACGGGCGCCGAGGACGCCCTCGTGGTGAACAACAACGCGGGCGCGGTGCTGCTGGCCCTGAGCGCCCTGGCGGCGGGCCGCGAGGTCGTCATCTCCCGCGGCCAACTGGTGGAAATCGGGGGCGGATTTCGCATCCCCGACGTGATGCGCCAGAGCGGCGCGCGCCTGGTGGAAGTCGGCACCACCAACCGCACGACCGTGAAGGATTACGCCGGGGCCATCTCGGCGGAGACCGCGCTCCTCCTGCGCGTGCACACGAGCAACTTCCGCATCATCGGGTTCACGCACCAGCCGAGCCTGGCCGAACTGGTGGATTTAGGCCACAGCCGCGGCCTGTCGGTGATGGATGACCTCGGCAGCGGCACGCTGCTGGACACGGCGCAGTACGGCCTGGCCCACGAGCCGATGGTGCAGGAGAGCATCGCGGCGGGTGCGGACGTGGTTACCTTCAGCGGCGACAAGTTGCTGGGCGGGCCTCAGGCGGGGTACATCGTCGGCAGGCGCGACCTCATCGCCCGGATGCGGACGCACCCGCTCACCCGCGCGCTGCGCGTGGACAAAGTGGCCATCGCGGGGATTGAGGCCACCCTGCGGCACTACCTGCTCAACGAGGCCACGCGCGAGGTCCCCGTCTGGCGCATGATCGCGACGCCCGCCGACACGCTGCGCAAGCGGGCGCGGGCCTGGGCGCGGCGATTGGCGGCTGCGGGCCTGGACGCGACCGTCATCCGCGGGCAGTCCACGGTCGGCGGGGGCTCCCTCCCAGGCGAGACGCTCCCCACCTGGCTGCTGGCCCTGGCGGTTCCTTCGCCCGATGGATTCGCCCGTGCGCTGCGCATGGGCAAGCCCGGCATCGTGCCGCGCATTGAAGAGGATCGCCTGCTGTTTGACCCGCGCACGGTCATGCCCGACGAGGACGAGGCGCTGCTCAAAGGCATCCTCGCGGCGTGGAGCGCCCTCTAGCGGCGCGGCTGGCTAGGGCTTGGCCAGCGAGTCCAGCCACGCGCGGATTTCGGGATCGTCGGCGAAGTCCGCGCCCAGGGCAATCGTCTTGCCGCTGTACGATACGACCTCTCCCGCCTCGTTGACGTGCAAGGTCAATTGCCCAATCCACTCGCCCTGGTAGCCCGCCTGGACGAGGATCGTGCCATGCGTGGGCTCGCGAAACGGCTCGGGCAGCAGCACGCCCGGATTGCCGCCCACAATCGCGGCAATGCCCGGAACACTCGCGGCGAGTTCCCGGTCCTGCTGGAACCCCAGATTTGAGCAGACGATGATGATGTCGGCCTGGCCGGCCAGGTCCGACATGGTGCGGCGCACCGATTCCACCGGGTCTGCGACCAGCACCGGCACGCGATTGCCCGGCGGCAGAAACGCCAGCAGGTTCTTGCTGGTAACCCCGATGACCGCAACGCGGTGCCCGGCCATCTCCTTGATGACATAGGGCCGCGCGAACAGCGTGTTGGTGCCGCCCACGTACACATTCGCCGAGAGCACAGCAAACCGCGCCTCGCCCATGCGCGCCTTGATGATGTCAGGCCCCCAGCGGAAGTCCTGATCGCCCAGGGTCATGGCGTCGTACCCCAGGCGGTTCATGCCCTCAATCATCACCGCGCCTTCGGTGGAGGCGGTAAGCAACTGGTCGGTCGTGAGCGCGTTGCCGGCATCCAGCAGGAGGACGTGGGGATACTGCTCCCGCGTCTGACGGATAAAGGTGGCCCGACGGGCCAACCCGCCCTTGGGGGGCCGTCAGCCGCATGGCTCGGTGAAGCCGCGCACGTCGTTGGTGTGCAGGATGACGAGGTCAAAGGCCTGGGGCGACTGGGTGGGCGTCGCCGTGGGAGCAGGGGTTTGGGAGCCGCTCCCGCAGGCTGACAGCAGCAGCGCGGCGGCCACAAGCAGCACGATGGCGCGAAGCAGGGTTCTACGCACGTTGGCTCTCCCTTGCCAAAAGGTGTGGCTGGAACTATACGACAGAGGCGCGAGGGTGTCAATTCGGCTTCGGGCGCGACTCGGTTCCAAAGTCTGTTGGTATTTGTCATTGCGAGGGCGCGGAGCGCCCGAAGCAATCTCTGGGGCGTGAGGTTGCTTCGCTTCGCTCGCAACGACACATGAAGAGAGTGTACATGCGGTTCACCAACGCAAGATGAAACCGACTCTCGGGCGCGCATTCCCTCACCCCAACCCGCTCCCGCCACGGCGGGCGAGGGGGCGATGGGGCCATTCTGAAGCGCGGCGCGAAGCCCCCCATCCGCGCCATCCGCGTTATCCGTGGATCCTCTCCTGCGGGGGACCACCGGCTGGTCACCCCGATGTGCTCGCAACCGTCATTCTGCGCGGCGAAGCGCCTCAGAATGACAGTTCGTGTAACCGCGAATAGCACGAATCTACGCGAACAGGACCGGTATCCACGCATGACACACATCGGGCGGATAGTGGGGATGCGCGATTGCTGCGGGGACAGGATCTTGCGCGCAAGCCCGATGGGTGCTACAATCGGGCGGCTTCGCTCGGAGCAATGGCGCGCAAGGAGGAAGATCATGAAGAAGATGTTCATCGTCGGCCCCGTGGATGTCTTTGACGACGTGCTGGCCGTGATGGGCGAGCAGGTCATAGCCCATTACGGGGATGACTTCGTGCGCCTCTACACCGATACGCAGAACCTGCTTCGCCACGTCCTGGGCGCTTCGGGGGATGTCTTCCTGATGTCCGGGCCCGGGACGGCGGGCCTGGACGCCTGCATGGGCAGCCTGCTGCGGACGGGCGAGAAGGTGCTCATCCCCGTCAGCGGCTTCTTCAGCGATCGCCTCGTCGCTGTGGCGAAGGGGTCGGGGCTGGAGCCCGTCGTGGAGGAATTTGAGTGGGGCACGCCGGTAGCCCCCGAGCGGCTGCGAAAGCGGCTTGCCGGCGACAAGGGCATTGCGGCCGTGGCCTTCGTGCACCATGAAACCTCCACGGGCGTCCTCAACCCGCTGGAGGAGATCGTCGGCGCGGCCCACGACTTCGGCGTGCCGGTCATCGTGGACGCCGTGGCGTCGGCAGGCGGCGTTCCGGTGGACGTGGACCGCCTGGGGATTGAGTTTCTGGTAACCGTGGCGAACAAGGCGTTGGAAGCGCCGCCCGGCCTGTCCATCGTCTCGGTGAGCAAGCGGGCGTGGGAGTTGATGGACAAAGGCGGCCCGCGCAATCACGGCTGGTACCTGGACCTGCGCACCTGGCGCGACTACGCCACTCGGTGGGCCGACTGGCACCCCTTCCCCGTTACGCTGCCCACCAGCGTCGTGCGGGCGTTGCACGTCGCGCTGCTCCGCATCCAGCGCGAGGGGCTGGATCACCACTTCGCCCGATTCGCCAGGGCCGCCGAGCAGGTTCGGCAGGGACTTCGCGAGATGGGGTTCTCCATGCTGGTGGAGGGGCGCTATGCGTGCCCGGTGGTGTCGGCGGTGCGGGCGCGGCCCGAGTTCCCGGTGTCCGAGATGGCCGCCTATCTGGAACGCGAGCGCGGGCTCATGATCGCAGGCGGCATCGGCCCGCTCAAGGGCAAGATCTTCCGCATCGGGCATATGGGCAAGGCCACGACGCAGGAGTACATTGACGAATTGCTGGCAGCGGTGCGCGACTTCTTGCGACTCAAGGGATTGGCGTAGCCGATTCCGACACCGATTGGGGGGCCAAACGCGGCCCCCTTATGATTTGCGCCTCCCGATGCTCGCGGCGACGCGGTCCACCCACGCCTCCAACCGTCGGCGGTAGGCGAGCACGGGCACCGCGAGGCCCAGCGCACCCGCCCCCAACGCGGCCCATTGTCCCGCAGTCAGGCTGGCCGACACATGGCCCATCCATGCGGAAGCCAGCAGGCTTGGGAATCGCCCGATGGCCGCCAAGAGCATCAGCAGCGCGATGGGGACATTGGTCAGGCCCGCCAGGATGCTGATGGAGTCGTCGGGCACGAAGGGGAGCAGGAACAGCAGGAAGAATGTCGCCGGCCCGGCGCGCTGCACCAGGGCGTCAAATCGGGCCAGGTGCGCGGGCGGCACGACGCGTTCCACAAACGGCCTCCCCAGTTTCCGCGTCAGGCTCATCAAGACCCACGCCCCCAGCAGGACGCCGATGAGGCTGTACACCGTGCCCCAGAGCGGGCCGAACAGGTAGCCGGAGACCAGCCCCACCACCTGGCCGGGCAGCGGCGCGAGGACCACCTGCGCGGCCTGCAACGCGATGAGGGCGAGCGGCCCCGCCCACCCGAACGCCGCCACCCATTGGCGGAGCCTGTCCTGCTCGGAGACGAGTTCCAGCAGGGGCCGCCAGAAGCGAAGGAGCAGCGCGGCCACCACGAGCACCGCGATTCCCCACGCGGCCACCCGCAGGGCGCGCTTCGTCCACCGAGGGGCTTCCTGTCGTGTGTCCATGCCTGTAGTGTAAAACGCGGGGCGGCATGTCGTCAACATCGGGCTGGCAGGGCGAGGCCCCGCGGGCAGGGCCGCCTGGATCGAGTCGGTTCCAAAGTTTGTTGGTGGCTGTCATTGCGAGGGCACGCAGTGCCCG
>JBBIHX010000065.1:0-13959 GCA_037446815.1 Caldilineae bacterium
CTTCGCTTCGCTCGCAACGACACACGAGGAGAGTGTCCATGCGTTTCACCAACACCAGATGAAACCGACCCGTGCAGCGAGTTCCGCGGGCTTGGGACTCGGACTTGGGAAACGAGGCCATTCGCCTCGTTTTCTCGTTTTGTGTAGCAGGAGGCCGCCATGCGCATCGTTGGAATCGTGGGGAGCCCCCGCCGCCGAATGAATACCGACACCCTCGTGCGCGAGGCGCTGGAGGGGGCGGCATCCCTTGGCGCGCGCACCGAGACCTTCTACCCCAACCAGATGGACATCCGCCCGTGCCAGGCGTGTCCCAAGCACCCCTCGCCCAATCACTGCTTCTTCTTTGACGACATGCAGCAAATCTACGAGGCGCTGGAGAACGCCGATGGCATCATCGTCGGGTCGCCGATTTACTACGGGACCGTCAGCGCCCAGTTGAAGCGCGTGATAGACCGCGCGAATTGCCTCACGTGGATTGAGCATGACGCCGACGGCAACGCCGTCTTCACGCCGCGCCTGGAGAAGGTGAAAAAAGGCGGTATCATCCTCGTCAGCGACGTAACCGAGGACCCCTCGGCGGCGCTGGTGCCCATTCGCCTGTTCTTCCACGACGCGCGCATAGAACCCGTCGGCGAGTTGTTCATCCCCCACGCCGACGCGGGCAAGGGCGCGCGCAACGACGCGGTGTCCCTGGAGCAGGCGCGGGCCCTGGGCGTGGCCGTGGCGCGGGCCATCGCCGAGAGCGCGGGCGGCGGCCAGCACGGGAGCACGCGCCGCCACGGCCAGTAGCCGTCAGGATGGGATGGGGGGTTGATTCGCAGCGCCCCAGCGCCTGTCTTTCTAAGCGGCGAGGCCGCGAAGACTCTTGTAGAGCAAGTTGGCAACTTGCTCTACTCTGCCCCATCCGCGCAATCTGTGTTATCCGCGGATACCGTTCCCCTATTCGCGTGGGTTCGCGTTCATTCGGCGTTACAAGAATGGTCTTTCTAATCGGCGAGGCCGCGAAGAATCTCGTAGAGCAAGTTGGCAACTTGCTCTACTCTGCCCCATCCGCGCAATCCATGGATACCGTTTCCGTTCGCGCCGATTCGTGTGATTCGCGGATGGAGTCTGGGCTCCACCCGCATGGACGGGTGGCGCCTAATACTCAAACAGCGTCGTCATGGACTGGCCGGCGTGGATGCGGTGAATCGCCTCGGCAAACAGCGGCGCGACCGACAGCACCTGCATGTCCTTGATGCGCTTCTCCTGGGGAATGGGCACGGTGTTGGTGGTAACGATCTCGTGGATTTCCGGCGTGGCCAGCAGCCGCTGAATGGCCGGGCCGGAGAACACCCCATGGGTGCAGCACAGGCTCACGTCCGTAACGTCCAACTCCCGCAGGCGCGCCACGGCCTCCACCACCGACCCCGCCGTGGCCACCTCGTCGTCAAACAGGATGACCCGCTTCCCGCGCACGTCGCCGATGATGGTCTCAATGTGCACGGTCTCGTCGGTGAGGCGCTTCTTGGTCCCCGCGGCCACCGGCACCCCCAGGTTGCGGGCGAAGGCGAAGGCCCGCTTGGCGTGGCCCATGTCCGGCGCGACGACCACCGTGTTGGACAGGTCCTTCTTGCGGTAGAACGTGGCCAAAACCGGATGCGCCGTCAGGTGATCCACCGGCATCTGGAAGAAGCCATGCACCTGCGGGGAGTGGAGGGTCATCGTGAGCACGCGGTTCGCCCCTGCCGTGTGGATGAGGTCAGCGATGAGTTTGGCGGCGATGGAGATGCGCGGCTCGTCCTTCTTGTCCGAGCGGCTGTACGAGTAATACGGAATCACCGCCGTAACGCGCCCCGCCGATGCGCTCCGCGCCGCGTCCAGCAGCAGGAGCAACTCCACCAGGTTGTCGCTCACCGGATAGGTGAGGGGCTGGATGATGAAGACATCCTTCTCGCGGACGCTATCTTGCAGTTGGACGTACAGGTTATCGTTGCTGAACTTGCGGGTAACCGATGGAGACAGAGGTATCCCCAGGTGCTCACAGATCTCCAGGGCCAGCGCCCGGTGCGCCTGACCGCTGAAGACGCAGATTTCCTTCCGATCCCCCCGGATGTCATCTTGAATGCGCGGCATGGTTATGACAACTCTCCTGAATCCTGATGTTGGGCCATTTCGGCCCTGTATTCTTGTTCCGTGAGAAACGATCCCCCGGAGATTTCGCGTCGCAACAGGTTGCGCCGCCAGTCAAAGGTCAGTTTGACCTCTATCGGCGCGTGGCATCGCCCGCTCCCGATGAGTACCTTGCGTGTAACGTAGACCGTGTCCTCGCGCGTTTCGCCGAACTCGGCGCTCAACTCGTTGCGCAGGTCCACCCGCGCCTTCAGCGGCTCGCCGCAGGCGGCGCACCGCACGTACACCCAGTACGCCATCGGGTCGGCGACACCTTGCCCGCCGCTCACAAGTCGCAGCAACCGCTCCCAGAAGCCCATCTCCGCACCCCTGCCGGAACCCCGGCTACCCTGTGAAGTATGGAACAATATACCCGAAAAGGCAAATCCCGTCCAGCGCCACGAAGAGCGCGTAGGTAGCCACCTGCCACGCCCACGCCCGCCGCGGGCCGAGCCGCCAGATGACCGCGTACCCCAGCGCCGATAGGCCCAGCAGCAGCGACAGCGTCTTGAACGCGCGGCCCGTGAGAGCCGCCACGGCCAGACTGGCGGCGATGCCAACGGCGCTTGCGAAAGCCAGCAGGCGCGCCCGCGTGGGCCGAAATGTCTCCCTCATCCCCAACGTCATCGCTAGCGCAATCGCGGGCATGGCGGGAAACAGGTATCGCCCCTGGTGCTGGACAAACTGCGCGTTGTACCATAGGTACGCCGCGCCTGTAAGCCCAAGCCACAACGCCAACAGCCCCAGCGCCCGCCACTGAAAGCCCGACAGCATCCCGCGATTGACAGCCGCCCGCAGCACGAACAGCAGCAGCCCGACAACCGCCAGCAGAGACACCAGCGCCAGGGCCTGGTAGAGGCGCTGGTCCACCAGCACGCCCATCCAGCCGAACTGCGCCCAGAAACTGCGGAACGTGGTAATGACGAACTCCCGCGCCAGGCCACCCCAGCCCATCCGCGCCACCCACTCCGCCGTCGTCGGCTGCCCCACGACGATGGCATTGTGGCGCTGGAGGCCGAGCACGTCCAGGCCGCCGTACACGGCGATGTTGCGGATGTACCACGGCAGGTTGAGCAGCAGCGCAGGGACGAACGCCGCCACCGCGCGAATCGCCAGGGCGCGTCGGCCCCGCCCGCGGGCCATCCCCAGCGCCGCGAGCGCCAGCGGAATCGCGACATACGCCGACGTCTTGGTGAGCATCGCCAAGCCCATGACCACGCCCGCCCAAGCCCACAGCCGCAGCGCGCCCGCCCCTTCCAGCCGTAACGCCTTCACCAGCAGGAGCACCGCCGAGAGGAGCAGAAGGTTGGCGAGGGCGTCATTGTTCACCGCCGCCGTCATGGCCACATGCATAGGGACGGTGGCGGCCAACCCCGTCGCCAGCAACGCCAGCAGCCCGTCATCCGGGAAGATGATCCGCACCAGGCGATAGCAGAGCGCCAGCAACCCCGCGCCGAACGCGATGGACAAGAACCGCAGCGCCATCACCTGCCCGGCCACAGGCCAGCCCTGCTCCATCGGCACGCCCAGCGCTGCCAGTGCGCCTTGCACGCTTGGCGACAGGGGAATGCTCCCCGCGAGGCCGTACACGGGCACGGCGATGAGGTAGTACAGCGGCGGCTGGTGAAACTCGTAGCGGATGGGGTCTATGGACATGTCGGGCGGGAAGCGCCGCGCCTTGATCTCCTCCAGGTAGGCGTGCGGGTAGTCGCCCATCTGGAGCACCGGCAGCCGGCCTTCGTTCCAGATATGGCGGATGTAGTTGAAGTGGGCCGGCTCGTCCGGATTCTGCCACAAGGGCGTGCGCAGGGCGTACAGCCCCGCCGTCAGGACATAGACCGCGAGAATGACGATTAGCCCCAGGGTACGGACGTCCCTCCCGGGCGAGTTCAACGCGAACCTCCCATCCGCCGACGCGACGGGCGACTACGCCCCGCCGGACATCCGCGCCAGTTCCTGCTCTACGATGCCCTCGTCCACCTTGCTGAAAAGCGGCTTGGGCGGCGGCAGTTTCTGCCCGGGCGGCACGCGGCTCGGCTCCCATCGCGCCGCCAGGCCACTCGCGTCGTAGCGCAGCACCAGGTGCGACCGCGTCGCCTCTTGCACCACCTCGGTGTACTGTCGCCCGAAGATGTCGGTCTCGTACCCCAGCAGGTTGTGAAGCCGCTGCGACGAGAATGGCAGGAACGGGGCCAGCAGCACCTTCAGGTCGTTGATGACGCACAGGCAGGTATAAATCGTCGTGGCGGCAGCGCGGCGATCTTCCTTGATTTGGAACCACGGCGCTTTGGCGTCCAGGTAGCGGTTCGCCTCGTGCGCCACAGCCATAATCTCGGTGATGGCGGCCTTGAACTTGCACGCCTCCAGCAGGTCGCCCGCCGTCTGGAACGCGCCATCGGCCCGCGCTAGGATGGCGGCGTCGGCCTCGCCCAGTTCGCCCGGCTCGGGCACGCGGCCCTCAAAGTTGCGCTGGGCAAACGACAGGGTGCGGTGCACCAGGTTGCCGTAGGTCGCCACCAACTCGTCGTTGGTGCGCCGCACGTACTCGCCCCACGAGAAATTCGTGTCGCGCGTCTCGGGCATGTTGATGGACAGAATGTAGCGCAGCGTGTCGGGGTCGTAGCGCGACAGGAAGTCCAGCACCTCTATGACCCAGCGGCGGCTCTTGCTCAGGGTCTTCTCTTCCAGCGTCAGGTACTCGTTGGCGGGCACGTCATAGGGCAGGTTCAGGTCGCCGTAGCCGATGAGCATCCCAGGCCAGATGACGGTGTGGAACGGGATGTTGTCCTTGCCGATGAAGTAGTAACTGCGCGTGCCCTTGTCCTGCCACCAGTCGCGCCAGCGTTCGGGCTCGCCGATGAGTGTGGCCCATTCCTTCGTCGCGGCCAGGTAGCCGATGACGGCGTCAAACCACACGTAGATGCGCTTGTCCTCAAACCCCTCCACGGGCACGGGAATGCCCCACGGGATGTCGCGGGTGATGGGCCGCCCCCGCAGTTCCGGATCGTTGAGCATGTTCAGGGTGAACTGGAGCACGTTGGGCCGCCAGTGCTCCTTGCCGTCCTGGAGCCACTCCAGCAGTCGCGGGCGCAGTTTGGGCAAGTCCAAGAAGAAGTGCTCCGTCTGCCGTATCCTGGGGCGGTGGCCGCAGAAGCGGCAGCGCGGCTCCAGGAGTTCCACAGCGTCCAGCGTGCGCCCGCACTTGTCGCACTGGTCGCCTCGCGCGCTGGGGTTGCCGCAGTGGGGGCACGTGCCCTCCACGTAGCGGTCGGGCAGGTACTTCTTGCAGTGATCGCAGTACAGGGCATCCATCACGTCGCGGTAGATGTACCCGTTGCGCAGCAGCGTCAGGAACACGTCCTGGGTAACGGCCCAGTGGTTCTCGGTATCGGTCTCCGTGTACAGGTCAAACGACACGCCCAGTTTCAGGTACGCCTCAATGTCGCGCGGGTGATAACGGTCTACCACTTCGCGCGGGGTGATGCCTTCCTCCTCGGCGCGCACGGTGATGGGCGTGCCGTGGGTATCGCTGCCGGACACCATCAGCACCTCGCGGCCCCGCAACCGCTGGTAGCGCGCGAAGATGTCGCACGGGACATACGCTCCGGCCAGGTGCCCCAAATGCAGATCGCCGTTGACATACGGCCAGGCGACGCAAACATGGATTCGTTCGGTCATGCTCCTCTTCTCCTCACCTACAAACAGACGCTCCTAACAAACGGTATGCCGATGCTCGGCGGCTTTCCTTCGGTCAATTGCGCGTTTCGGGGGGCTGCCCCCCCATCTGCCCTTTCGCCGCCACCGGCTGGCGATACCGCCCGCGCCAGTCGTTCAGCCGAATGCGTACCACATCCTGGAACATGCGGATGGATTCCCGCAAGGGGTGCACCTTGCTGCTCTCCCCGTAGTGCCACTCCACGGGCACATCCTTGACCCTGTACCCCGATTTGACGGCGAGGTACAGGACTTCCACGTCAAAGCCGGTCAGCGCGCTGCCTTTCGGGGGCTTGGCATCCTCGCCGTACAGGCGCAGGCGGCGGAACAGGTCGTGGGCCGCCTCGCGCGTGAACAGTTTGAACCCGCACTGCGTGTCCTGGAAATGGCGCAGCGCCACCAGCCGCACGACGAAGTTGAACACGCGCCCCATGCAATGGCGATACCAGGGTTCGCCGACCCGCCGCGCTCCCAATCCCTCGCGCGAGCCGATGACGACATCGTGCCCCGCGTCCATTGCCGCGAACAACTTCGGCAGTTCCTCCAGCGGCGTGGGTAGGTCGGCGTCGGTAAACAGCACCCGCTTGCCCGTGGCCGCCAACATTCCCGTGCGGACGGCGTAGGCCTTGCCGCGATGGTCGTTCTCTATCACCCGCAGGCGCGGGTACCGCTCGGCGAACGGGCGGATGGCCGCCACCGTCCCGTCGGTGCTCCCATCGTCCACGACGATGACCTCCGTCGGGTAGGATTGCGCCTGCACGAAGGCCAGCACCTTCTCCAGGTTGGAGGGGAGCCGCTTCTCCTCGTTGTACGCGGGTATTACGATGGTTAAATAGGCTTCGTCAGAAGTCATGCGCTCTCCTGTTTTCGTGCGGGCGCCAACAGCCTCTCCAAGTCCTTGGCCGAGACTCGGCGCATCCGCTGGACGTGTCGTCGCTTGCGCAGCGCCAGCGGGATGCGCGCAATGCCCGCGAGGATGCCCCGCAGCCGCGCCCGCGCCGCCTCGCCGCGCCACGCCCGCAGCGCGTCTATGGCGATGCTCCACTGCGCGCGGATGATATCTTTCCAATGCTTCTTGAGCAAATCGGCGGGGTAGTCCTTCGCAATAACATAGATGGTGTTGCGCCCCGTGTAGAAACTGGCGATTTTCCCGCCCCCCGTCGCGCTCAACCGATGGTAGATGATGGCCTTGGGCGCGAACACGCACCGATGCCCCGCCAACTGCGCCCGCCAGGCCATGTCCACGTCCTCGCAGTACATGAACAAATCCTCGTCAAACAGCCCGATTTCGTCCAGCAGCGAACGCCGATAGGCCGCCGCGCCGCCGCACGGGCCGAATACCCAGATGTCGTCATCGTACTGCCCGCGATCTTCCTCCCACACGCCGCGATTGCCAGGGATGCCGTCGGTGCGATAGAAGTCGCCCGCCGAATGAATCACATTGCGCCGATCAAAGAGCCGCATCTTGGTGGCGGCCATCCCCGCCTCTGGGTGGGCGTCCAGCGCCGCGACCAGTTCCCTCAGCCAGTCGGGATCGGCCTCGGTGTCGTTGTTGAACAGCACGATAATCTCGCCGCGCGCCTCGCGGATGCCCGCGTTCACGCCGCCGGTCAGCCCGCGATTCTCCCCAAGGCGAATCAGCCGCACCTCGGGATAGTCCCGCTCCATCAGCGCTACCGACTCGTCCTGCGAGGCGTTGTCCACCACGATCGTCTCAAAGTCGGTGTAGGTCTGGCGGCGCAGGCTTTCCAGGCACGTTACCAGGTAGCGCGCCCCGTTCCAATTCGGGATGATGACCGATACCCTCGGATCGGACAAGCGTTTCCTCTCCAGCGATTTCACCGCAGAGTCGCAGAACACGCAGAGAGAAAGAGAGACTCCGTTTCCTCTCCTACGATTTCACCGCAGAGAGCCACAGAGAGCACGCAGAGAAAAATGGGTAAAGAGACCTTGTTCCCTCTGCGCCTCGGCGGTGAGCCTACTCCGCGAAATAGTCTGCCAGGGCCTCCTGCCACGGGCGGAGCGTGATGCCCAGCGCCGCGCCGCAGAAGTTGCGCAGCGGCGCGTAGCGCGGCGGGTTGGATGGCCGCTTCCACTCCGACGCGTGGATGGGCTTCACCGGCACATGGCCCCGCCCCGCCAACTCCAGAATGCGCACCGCCCACTCATACCGCGAGCAGACGCCCTCGTTCACAAAGTGATAGACGCCGTAGTGATGCGTCTGGATAAGTTTGACGATGGCCTCGGCCAGGTCAGGGGCGTAGGTGGGCGAGCCGAACTCGTCGCTCACCACGCTCAGCGCCCCGCGCTCGTCGGCCGCTCGGATAATCTTCGCCACGAAGTTGTTGCCGCCCCGCGCGTACAGCCACGCCGTGCGCACGATGTAGTAGCGGTGCAGGAACCGCTGCACGCACTGCTCGCCGGCCCATTTGGTGCGGCCGTAGGTGTTGATGGGGTTCGGCGTGTCAAACTCCAGGTACGGCGCATCCTTCGTGCCGTCAAACACCTCGTTGGTGCTGATGTGCACCATCTCCGCGCCGCACTCCAGGCAGGCCAGCGCCACATTGTGCGTGCCCAGGGCGTTCACGCGGTAGGCCGTGTCGGGGTCCGTCTCGCAGGCGTCCACGTTGGTGAAGGCCCCCGCGTGAATCACCACGTGGGGCGCGAACTCCACGATGGCGCGGCGAATCGCACGGGCGTCGGTGATGTCGTAGTCGGGCAAGTCCGCGCCGCACAGAATCTCGCCCGCAAGAAGCGGCAACAGACTGCGCCCCAGTTGTCCATTGCAGCCGGTAAGGAAGACCCGCATCAACCCCTCTCCACAACGCGCATGGCACTATGCCTCACGGCGCCGAGTCAGCCACAGGCGCACCTTCGGCCCCGCCTTCCAGATGAGACGGGGCAGCGCGCCGTTGAGCAGCAGCGTAACCAACGGCAGCACCAGGCCGATGGCCGACACCAGCAGCCACTGAATCATCGCCACGAACTGGTGGAACCCGATGGCGAAATCGGGCAGATGCCACGTGATGGTGAACCCGTTGTACAGGTACGCCACCGCCAGTTGGACTCCAATCAGGTACAGCGTCAGGAACACGAAGCCATAGGTGGCCGACGCGATGTGCAGCCAGTCCCGCTCTCGCTCCACCCACAGGCGCGCCGCGACGATGAGCGCGCCGACGCCAAGCCCCAGGGCCGTGCCCGTGAGCGTGCTCATGAGGAACGGCTCCAGGCCCGGAATCGTGCTCAGCGAGTACACGTTGCCCGTTCGCATGAAGTACAGATGGTATACCACTAGGGAGACCAGGGCCGCGAAGCCCAGGAACACCACGCGCACGCTGCGCTTCCGGTACACCAGGTACAGCGGCAGGATGACGGCGAGAACGGCGAACACGCGGCGATAGGCGCGCTCGGCGAGCAGGCGGCGCTCGGTGGCGATCTCCATCTCCGAGTCCACCTGGTCAATGGCGTACTGGGCCAGTTGCGCCGCGCTCTCGTAGTTGCGCACCTCAATGGAACTCTGGGCCACCGCCGCGTCGCCCGGGGCCACCTCGCTCAGCGGCCCTTCGCCGATGCTGTTCAGGTACAGGTTGCCCAGGGCGATGCGCTGGTGGGCCATGGAGACGACTTTCTCCGTCTTCTGCTCCACCGTCAGTTCCAGCGCGTCCAGCAGGATGTGCCCCTGGGTCGCCGAGGGCGGGGCCGCTCCCAGCAGCGCCGCAATCGTCGGCGCGACGTCAGGCTGCTCAATGTCGCCCAGATTGCCGGGCACCACGCCCTTGCCCACCATGACGAAGGGTTGGACGAGCACGACGGCATCGTGGCCGCCGTGGCCGCCCCGCTTGATGTGCCCGTGGTCCGACACGACGATGAGCACGCTCTCCTCAAGGTCCATGGCCTGCACAATCTGCTGAATCATCCCGTCCACCGCGTAGGCGGCCTGGCGGTACTCGGCGCTCTCGCCCCCGTATTGGTGGCCAGCGTAGTCCACCTGGTCAAAGTGGACGAGCAGCAGGTTGGGGCGAACGGTGGTCAGGAACTCCAGCGCCTTCGCCAGGACCGCGCGGTCGGCAGCGTCATCCTCGCCCTCCACGTAGAAGCCAGCCTGGAGCAGGTCCTGGGGAATCAACTTCTCCCACCAGTTGAAGCCGGCGATGGCGCTGGTCAGCCCCGCGCGCCGCACGGCCGCGAAGAGATGATCCACCGCGATGGGCTCCATGGTTTCGTATTCCGCATTGAGCGGCGGGGAACCGTTGATGTCGGGCCACGCGCCGGTAACCAGCGTGGTCCACGACGGCTGGGAGTAGGACGGCGGCTTGCTGTGCATGATGGCATACGCGCCCTTCTCGCGCAGGCCGTTCAGGAACGGCATCCGCAGCGACGTGTCATACCGCAGGCCATCCACGATGACATAGACCACCTGCTGCACGACGGGGCTTGAGGGAGCCGCGTCCGGAAGGGCCTCCTTCAGGGGCGAGCGGAATCCCTCAAACGAGCCCTGAAATCGCATCATGACAAAATAGCCCAAGAGCGCCAGGAGCGGCAGCAAGATAATGCTTAGGATGACTCCGCCTCGTCGTCGCATTCCTAACCTCCGCGCGGCTTTTGGATATTATACCTGTTTTCGGCTTTCAGCGCACCTTCTCCAGTTTCGCGAGGCGCGCCAGGAGCTTCTTGGTGCCCTTGGACGGGAAGGCCACCGTTACCTGCTCGTCATCGGCGATGATCTCCGACTTGACGACCATGCCCTCGCCAAACATGGGGTGGACGACCCTCTCGCCCGGAGTGAACGTCGGAGCAGACGGGGGCGCAGGCCGCTCATCGTGGCGCGATGCCTGGGCTGTGGGGCCGAAGCGCGCGCCCGACGCCGCCATCGCAGGCCGCGCGGGGGCTGTCCGCCGCCCGTCATGGGTGAGGCGCGCCGGGATGTCCCGCAGGAACCGCGACGGTTCCGCGACTTCGCTCCGCCCGTAGGCCGAGCGGCGAAACGCATGGAGCAGATACAGGCGGTCCTTTGCCCGCGTGATGCCCACGTAGAAGAGGCGCCGCTCCTCCTCCAACTCCTCTCGCGAGCCCGAGGAGCGACTGTGCGGCAGAATGCCCTCTTCCAGGCCCAGGATGAACACAACCGGGAACTCCAGCCCCTTCGCCATGTGGAGCGTGAGCAGCACGGGCACATTGGGCTGCTCGCCCAGTTCGTCCACGTCGGCCACCAGCGACACGTCCTGCAGGAACACGCTGAGCGAGTCCTCCATCCCAGCATATCGGCTCGCGACGTTCAGCAGTTCCTGGACGTTATCCCAGCGGTCAAGGCCCTCTTCCGTGCCGTCGTTCAGATAGACGTGGTAGTTCGTCCTGTCCAGCACCAGAGCCAGGATGGACGCCACGTCCAACTCTTTGCTCTCCTCCACCAGGCTCTCCCACAGGGCCAGGAACTCCAGCAGAGGCCGCACAGCCCGCGAGGGCAGGGGATGGCGGACGTCCTCGCCCTGCTCCGCCTGGCGCAGCATGTGGAGCGCGTCCCAGGCCGACACGCCCAATTGCCCCGCCCACGCGAACAGCGCCGCCACGGTCTGCGCCCCAAGCCCGCGCGGCGGGACGTTGATGACGCGGTTCAGGCTGGCCGAGTCGGCGGGGTTGTACACGATGCGCAGGTAGGCCAGGATGTCTTTGATTTCGCGCCGCTGGTAGAAGCGAACGGCCCCCACCAGTTTGTAGGCCATCCCGGCGCGCAGGAACGCCTCTTCCACGGCGCGGGATTGGGCATTGGTGCGGTACATGATGGCGCAATCGCCCGGCCGCGCAATCCCTTCCTCCACAAGGCGCTGAATCTCTCGGACGACGTACTGGCCCTCTTCCTGCTCGTCGTAGGCTTCGCGCACCACCACCGCCGTGCCCCCGTCGCGATCGGTAACGAGGCGCTTGGGCGTGCGGTAGGCATTGCGGGAGATGACGGCGTTGGCCACGTCCAGGATTGTCTGGGTGGAGCGGTAGTTCCGCTCCAGCAAGATGACCGGCGCTTCGGGGAAATCACGCCGAAACCGCTGGATGTTCCGAAAATCGGCGCCGCGCCACGAGTAGATGGACTGATCCTCGTCCGCAACGACGAACAGATTGCGATGCTCCTTCGCCAGCAGGGTGAGGAGCACGTACTGCGCCGCGTTGGTGTCCTGAAACTCATCCACCAGCACGTAGGAATACCGATGGCGATACCGCTCCAGCACGTCGGGATGCTGCTGCCACAGGGTCGCCGTGTGCATCAGCAGGTCGTCAAAATCCATGGCGTTGCTCTCACGGAGCGTCTGCTGGTAGCGCCTGTAGATTCGGGCGATGATCTCTTCTTTGTGCGAACTTGGCCTGAATTCGTCCGCGCCGACGAGGTCGTTTTTCGCCTTGGAGATGACGGACAGGATGCTGCCGGGCCTGTACTGTTTCTCGTCCAGGTTCATCTCCCTGAGAATGCGCTTGATGACGGCCTGCTGGTCGTCCTCGTCGTAGATGGTGTAGGTGGGCGAGAAGCCGAGCAGCGCGCTCTCGCGGCGCAGGATGCGGGCGCAGATGGCGTGGAACGTGCCGATGGTGAGCGCCTCGCTTTCCGCGCCGAGGAGGCGGAACAGGCGCTCCTTCATTTCGCGGGCGGCCTTGTTGGTGAAGGTGAGCGCGACGATGTTTCTCGCCCCCACGCCGGTCTCCCGGACCAGGTAGGCCACCCGATGGGTGAGGACGCGGGTTTTGCCGCTGCCTGGGCCGGCCAGCACCAGCGCCGGGCCGTGTTCCCAGACCACGGCCTCTCTCTGTTGTGGATTCAGGCCATCCAGCAAGTCCATGCGGTCTCCTTGTGTGCGGTGCCCCCATTGTATCACCGCCGCGCGGTTTTTCCAAAGCGCCGCTGGGGGTAGGTGCGACCGGCGGGTCGCACCTACCGGCGCAATCGCGCCCCTATCCGCACAATCCGTGTTATCTGTGGAGACAACCCTGGAGATGCTTCGCCTTCGGCTCAGCATGACAGATGGGGCGCCTGACGTGCGACGCACTTCCGAAGTGCGTCGCACGTTATCTATGTACGGATTCGTGTTACTCCGCACAGTCGGGGCAGTGCTGCAGTGCACGGGCGACCGGCGGGTCGCCCCTACCGGCGTAGGCGCCAAGGACTTTGCAGCCGAGTCAACGAGAGGTGCACGCCTGGGCGCAGCACGTGGCGCGGGGGTGATGGCGGGGAAGGCCGGTCAGCGGCTACGGCCCGATTCCGGCGTTGGCTCACCGTGCTCAAACAAATCCGGGTAGAGCAACCGCGCGCAGTCGGGGCAGATGCCGTGGCTGAAGTCCAGATTGGAGTAGCGAGACACGTACGACTCAACGTCTTCCCAGTACTCCTCGTCGGTGCGCACCTTCTTGCAGTTCGCGCAGATGGGGACGATGCGGCGCAATGCTTCCAGTTCGGTGATGTCTTCCAGCGTCGCCAGGATGAGCCGTTCGCCCTTGTACTCAAACGGCGCGGTGCTAATGAGCAGGTGGGCCTCCTGTGGTCGTCCCTGCCGCACCAGCAACAGGGTCGTCTTGCGGCGAACGACAGCGCGGCCCGCCGTGGACTCCTTGACCGAGTTCCGCAGCGCGCAATCCGCGCAGACCGGACTTGTGCCGCACCCGCCCGGCGACTCCAGCGCGTGGACGCACCCGAGCGCATTGCCGCACAGTTGAGGCAGGTCGCTCTTGTCGCCCCGGCCCAGCATCTCCAGCCCTGCCGCGTTGCAGTCCACAATCTGCACGCGGCGGTTCATGAGGAACACCGCCGCGGGGAGGGCGTCCAGGATGGCGCGGGTATAGTCGTCGGTTACATACTGCTGTGCATAATCCATAAATCCGCCCAAAATAGTCCGCTGCGGCCCATTGTGCATGTAAATGCATCGGCTGTCAAATCCCACACGGCCATGGACGCGCTCTGTCATCTGAGGCGCCAAGCGGTGAGGAATCTCGTAGAGCACATTGCCAATTTGCTCTACTTTGTCCCCATCTGTGCAATCCGTGTTATCCGCGGATACAACCCGATTCGGTTCCAAAGTCTGTTGGTATTTGTCATTGCGAGGGCGCGGAGCGCCC
>JBBIHX010000066.1:0-13940 GCA_037446815.1 Caldilineae bacterium
TGCTCCTTCTGGTGAGCGCCTGCGCCGCCAACACTGCGGCGGGAGGCCCAAGCCCCGCCACGCCCCCCGCCGCGCTGCCCGCGCCGACGCAACTTCGCGCGACCGGCTCAACCTCGCTCGCCACCGTCTGGGAAAAGCAATTTGACAACAACGGCAGGGCCGACCTCGCCGCTTCCATTGTGGAAACGCCCGACGGCGACCTGGTTATCGTCGGCGCTACGGGCCCAACCCCCTGCCTGCTGTGGTGCAACACCGACGGCTGGATCATCAAAATCAACGCCCGCGGCGACCTGCTCTGGCAGCGCCAGATCGGCGGCAACGGCGCCGACTCCTTCAACTCCGTGATTCTCAAAGGGAACAACTACTGGGTTACCGGCACCAAATACGTGTTTCCCTATGCCTACCAGGCGTGGCTCGTGGAAATCGCCCCCGATGGCAGTGTGGTCTGGGAGAAAACCTTCGGCGGCAGCCAGGACGAATTCGTCGTGGAAACCATCGCCACACCCGATGGCAATTTCCTCATGACCGGCCGCACCGTATCGTTCGGCGTCCAGGATGACAAAGGGGACGTGTGGCTGGTCAAACTGGACCCCGACGGCAACATCCTCTGGAGCACCACCCACGATCTGGGCGCCGAAGATGGCGGCACCTCCCTCATCGCCTGGACATCCGGTCGCTACATCCTCACCGCCGACACGTGCACGGCCGACTGTCGCAGCATCTTGACGCCCCAAATCTTCACCACCTACCTGGTGCTTGACGGCAATGGAAACATCCTCAAATCGCGGACCTTCGCCGAAGGCCCCAAGAACAAGTTCGGCGCCATCAAACCCACCCGCGATGGCGGCGCGGTCATCGTCGGCGGAACCAGCATGCAGGAGGACTTTCCAAGCGCAGACACCTGGATCGTCAAACTGGATGCCAACGCTGACGTGGCGTGGACGAAGGTCTTCAGCAGTTACGGGCGCTACGATGGCGCCTACGACGTGGTGCAGATGCCCGACGGGGGCTACGTCGTGTCGGCATATACCCAGGCGTACCAAACACCGGAGATGGACTTTGACAACTTCTGGCTCATACGGTTGAACAGCGCCGGCGACATCCTCTGGTCCCGCATCTGGGGCGGCCCGGAAAATGACGATCCCCTGTCCGTGATTCGCACGTCCGATGGCGCAATCGTGGTAGCCGGATTCAAGGATGCCGTCTCCTGGCCGATACAGGAAATCCCCGGCCCGTCGGATGCCTATGTCATCAAACTGACCGACGCCCAGACGCTGTTTCTTCCTTGCGTGTTTCGGGCCGCCCAGTAGGGCCGCGGGGACAACCGTCCACCCCTACCCCGCCACCTCCGCCAGCGCCGCGTCCAACTCCCCCAGCGAACCCACCACCCGCGTGGACAGAAAGCGCACCGCCCAGTTCCGCGCCAGCGGCGATACGGTGATGACCGTCTTGCCGGCCCGGCGGGCCTCCCACATCTCCACCGCCGTGCCCATGCTGCACGCGGGCACGTAGGCGATCACCACGTCGGCGGCCCGCGCCTCCTCAATCATCGCGAAGAACGTCTCCCGCGCGCGCTCATCGGAGTAGTCCAGGCTATTCGGGTGCAGTGCCACGGGGTCCACGATGCGGGCGTCGGGGAAGCGACGCCGAATCGCCGCCGCAATCTCTGCGCGGTAGTCCTGCTCGTGCATCCCGTCGGCCAGCGAACCCTGGATGATGCCCGCGATGAAAAACGTCAGCCCCACAGACACCCCCACTCAACACAGAGATTCACCGCAGAGAGGCACAGAGCGCGCAGAGAAAATCAGGAGGCTCTGCGCCCTCCCCGTCTCCGCGGTGCGAAGAAGAATCACGCGTACTCCCTGGCCTCTTCCTCGCCGCGCAGCACGCGGAGCGCGCCCATGGTCATCGCCTCCATCTCATCCTCGCCCGGGAAGATGAGCACCGGCGCGATCCACTCCACCCGCTCGCGCACCCAGCCCGTGAGCATCTCCGAGTGGGCCAGCCCGCCCGTCAGCACGATGGCGTCCACTTTCCCGTACAGCACCGTCGCCATGCCGCCGATCTCTTTGGCAATCTGATACGCCATCGCCTCGTACACCAGGCGCGCATGCTCGTCCCCCTCGGCGATGCGGCGCTCCACCTCGCGCGCGTCGTTGGTCCCCAGGTGCGCCACCAGCCCCCCGCCGCCCACGCAGCGCCGCCACAACTCGTCAAAGGTGTACTTGCCCGAATAGGCGAGCCGCAGCAAATCGCCGATGGGAAGCCCGCCCGCCCGCTCGGGCGAGAACGGCCCCGTGCCATCCAGCGCCTGGTTCACGTCAATCATGCGCCCCTTGCGGTGCGGGCTTACGGATATCCCGCCGCCCATGTGGACAACCACGAGATTGAGTTCCTCGTAAGGCTTGCCTAGCGCCTTGGCCGCCTTGCGGGCTGCCGCCTTCAGGTTCAGGGCGTGCGACAGGCTCTTGCGCTCAATCTCCGGCAGCCCGCTGATGCGCGCGATAGGCTCAAACTCGTCCACCGACACGGGATCTACGATGAACGCCGGCGCCCCGGCTCGGTCTGCGATCTCCCGCGCGATGAACGCGCCCAGATTGCTCACGTGCTCACGTTTGGGCTGGCGCAGGTCATCCAGCATGCGTTCGTTGATGCGGTACACGCCGCTGGGGATGGGAGGCAGCGCGCCGCCCCGCCCCACCACCGCATGCAGCGACTTCAGGTCAACGCCCTTCTCTTCCAACACGCGCAGGATAACGTCGCGGCGGAATTCGTACTGATCCACAATGCGCTTGTACTGGGCGATCTCCTCCGCCGAGTGTCGGATGACCTCCACAAACACCGGCGACTCATCCTCGTACAGCGCGACCTTCGTGGACGTGGAACCCGGATTGATGCTCAGCACCCGATACATGCCTCACCTCATTGTGGGAGTCGTCATTGACGCTAGGCGTCGTCGCGCCACAAAATGCGGCCATCCACCTCGGCTAGGCTTCCGCAGCCCGTGAGGATCATGGCAGAGCGCAACTGATCCGCGTACTGGGCCAGGAGCGCGGCGACCGCTTCCTTGCCGCCGCCGACCGCCGCGATGCTCATCGGGCGCCCCACCATCACGGCGTCCGCGCCCAGCGCCAGCATCTTCAGCACATCGTACCCGGAGCGCACCCCGCCATCCGCGAGAATGGTGATTTGGCCTTTCACCCGCGCCGCGATAGACGGGAGCACGTCCGCCGTGCCCGGCGTATGGTCAAGGATGCGCCCGCCGTGGTTGGACACGACGATGGCCGCCGCGCCGGTGTCCACGGCCATCTCGGCCTCGTCGGGCGTCATGATGCCCTTCAGAATGAACGGCCGTCCCATGCCGGCGATGATCTCCTTCCACGCGGCGGCGGGCTTGGGGCCGACGTACTGCCCCGCGCGCACCATGCCGATAATCCCCGCCGCGTCTATATCCACGCCCACAGCCCACGCGCCCGCCTCTTCTGCGCGGCGGAGCAGGCGAACGATGTCCTCTGAGCGTCGCGGCTTGGAGATGAAACACCCGCGGCCCTCATACCGCGCGATGGTGGCAAATCCGACCTCGGCCAGCGCGGGATTCGGCCCATCGCCGGCCATGCCCAGCGAGCCCGCAGCCACCGCGCCGCCCAGCAGGCCGTCGGCCAACTCGGCTTCGGACACCGCATCGTTCATGTTGAGGGTAGTCCCCGCCACCGGCGCGACCAGGATGGGCATATCCAGGGCGTGCCCGAACAAGGTGATGCGTATGTCGGGCGTGTCCTTCCCGTGCAGCGTGCGCAGGTTCAGATGGTACCGACCCAGCGCCGCGACGTTGTTCATGAACGACGAGCCCGACCCAAGGCCCCCCATGCCCGGCATCTCCCCCGCGCATACTCGCCCGTCGCAGACTGGACACACCCGGCACGCGCCGCGGAACCGCTCCTTCGCCGTTCGCTTGATCTCACTCCAGTCCACGGCCCACCTACCTGTCAAAATAGATGTTCTTGCCGGTCGCCGACAGCGGGATACCCATCACGAAGTCGGCGTCTATCAGGCCCATCTCACGGGCGACCACGCCGATGCGATACATGATGCGGTTGTCCACGTTCAGAATCTGCGCCGTTTTCACCGCAGACCCCAGGGCGATGCCCATGTCCAGCAGGCGGTAGGCGCATTGAGGGCCTTTGAACTCGCCCTCAAAGGTATTGATCTTCAAGCACTTCTCAAACCCGCACGCGCCGCAATTCAGGCCGACGGGCGTAGCGTCCTTGATGCCCACGAGCACCACGGCCGCCGAATTCGCCACGTTCTTGCCGTCGCGGTCAAAGTTGACCTTGCCCGTGCGAACGCCGAACTCCACCATTTTCTCGGCCAGTTCGCGCAGGATGTCGCCCTTGAGCGTGCGCACGACGACAAAATCCTTGCCCGCCGCCTTGGGGGCCGTGCGCGCAGCGACCTCCATGAGTGCGGTTACGACGTCCATTGCTTCCATGTAAGCGTACCTCCGTAATACGTGTTGATGTCATGTCACGGCGTTGGCGTCTGAATCGCCGGGTTTCCCCTGCTCGGCCGACGCCTTGCGATAACGCTTGAGTTCGGCGCTCGCCCCAATTGCATATATAGACCCCGGCAGCAGGTCAATGACCTCATTGAATTGGTGCACCGCCTCGGCAGACCTACCGCTCCGCATCAGCGCCAGGCCGAGGTTGTACCGGCAGGCCGCCTCGTGCTTGGGCGACAGGTTGCCCTTGTCCGCGTTCCCGATGAGGCCGGTCAGTATTTGGATCGCCTCTTCCAGCCTGCCCTCTTTCAGTGAGCACGCGCCGCGGTTGATGCGAGCGGCCCAGCGGCTTGCATCGCCCAGGGCGATGGCCTCGCCCGCGTCGTACAGCCGCCGCGCCAGCGACCATCGTCCCATGCGTGCCGCCGCATTGCCCAAATCAATCGCCAATTGCGCGCGCATCGTCAGCAGGTACAGCAGCACGATGAAGAGAACGGGATGGAGCATGAAACCGCTAACCCAGTAGATAACATAGACGAGCGCGGTGAACGCGAGGCTCTCGCCGGCAAAGCGCAGGCTCAAAGGCTCGCGTCGCAGCAGCGACAACCCGCCGAACAGCCCCACATACAGCAGTCCCAATAGCAGCGTCAGCCAAAGGCCCATCGTGAACCCTCCTGGCAAAACAAGGCCCTTGTCGCTCGGGACAAGGGCCTTGCGCGAGCAATGCGGCACCCTATTTGAACAGGTCGCGAGCGGTGCGCTCCAGCATGGTAACGCCGCGAACCTCGGTCTCGTACAGCGGCACAATCGCCCGCACGCCATCGCCGAAGGTGCGGTGAATCACGCCCATGTACTCGTCCTGCATAGCGACTCGGTTGCGGACAAACTCCGGCGTCGTATCGGTAACCGTGCTCTTGTCAATCACCATGTTCACGATGACGCCGCCCACGGGAATCCCGAACTCGGTGAACCAGTTGATGAACCGCGTGATGACCGCGATGGGGAGCGCTTCGGGCAGCGTTACGAAGAAGAAGGCCGTCTTCTCCGCGTCAGTCAGGAGTTCCTTCGCATGCCCCATCCGATCCTTGAAGCGGAGCAGGTACTCCATGAGCGGGTCCTTCTCCTGCTTCTTCTTGCTGTAGGACAGGAGTTCGCGCAGGCTTCGCGCCTCTTCGCGGCTTTGCACCATCTTGTTCACCCACAGCGAGTACACCGAGGACATGCCGAGCAAGCGCCGCGCATTGGCCGTGGGCGCCGTGTCAAAGACATACGCCTCGTACTTGTCCTCAAACATGATGTCAATCATGTTCTCAAACATCGCCGACTCTTCAAACGCCGGGTTCATCGTGGCCGATTCCACGAACTCATCCGCCTTGGTCTTGATGTCGGCGAACTTGAGGAACCACTCTATCTTCTCGCGAATCTCCCGCTTGGACTTCTCTATGGTCTCTCGCGTATCAATCTCGTGGGCCCACAGGTTCGGCACGCCGGTTACGGGCGTTGGCTTGCCGAAGACATCCTGCCCGAGCAGGCTGGTCAGGCTATGCACCGGGTTGGTGGAGGCCAGAAGCGTACGCTTGCCCTGCTGCGCAAGCCACAAGGCCGCCGTGCCTGCCATCACCGTCTTCCCGACGCCGCCTTTGCCTCCGAAGAAGACGTACTTCATCTTAGGATGTTCGGCGAGGAATTGCTGCGTTGTCTTGGTAATCATGCGCCATTACCTCCAAACATCGCATTGGCGACCTTCTCTATCATCGGCAAGCCGGTGATATCCCGCTCAAACTCGGGCACCCACGCCAACACTTCGTCGCCGAAGGTGCGATTGATTTTGTCCAGATACTGCCGCTGCATCTCAATGCGGTTGCGGAGATACGCGGGAATGTCCTGCTGGGTCAGTTCGGGCGGGATCACGCGGTTGACGATGTAGCCTGATAGGGGTACGTTGAACTTCGCGAACAGCCCCGCCGCCTTCTGCGTGTCCAGGATAATCATCTCCTCGGGGACCAGCACGAAGAAGAACGCCGTCTTCTGCTTGTCCGTCAGGATGCTGGAAGAAGTGTTGATGCGGTACTTGATGTACTGCAATTCCTTGAGAATCTTGTCCTCTTCGGTCTCCTTCTCCCGCCGCATCACGGCCGCCACCTTGGAGTACTCTTCCATCTCTTGACGCAGCGCCGTGATCTTGTCAATCCACTCATCATACACCGACGCCATGCTCAGGTAGTACAGCGCGTGGCCGAGCGGCACCAGGTCGTAGATGTAGTAGTCGTACTGGCCGCCCACCACGATGTCCACCACCTCATCAAAGATGGCGCTTTCCTCCATGGCGGGTTCCGCCGCGGCCGCCTGGATGTAGTTCTCAATCTCCTGCGGCACCGCCGGCAGGCCGTACATGTCCAGAATCTTGCGCCGAATCTCCTCCTGGTACTCCTTGATCCGCTTATCCGCATCAATCTCCTGAGCATACAAGTTCGGCATGATCTCCACGGGGCCTTTGCCGAAGATGTCCCGCTGGAAGATGTCCGAAAGCGAAGCCTGAGGATCCACCGAGAAGACGAGCACGCGGTGCCCCTGCTTCGCCAGCCAATAGGCAGTGGCAGCGGAGAACGTGGTCTTCCCCAGGCCGCCCTTGCCCCCAAACATGATGTACCGACGATCGGGATACTGTTTGAAAATCTGCGCTAGCGACAACGCCCATCACCCCTTTCTTGGTGTTGTGAGATTCATGTTGTGGCGACCGCAAATCGCCTATGCAAGCGCGTCGGTGAGGTCGCGCTCGCGGAGCATGCGCCGCTTCCATGTGGCAATCTGCGGCACCACGTAGGGCAGCAGGCGCAGCGAGTAGTACGGCGGAAGAATCGGGATCCCCAGCAGGTCGCCCATCGTGATGAGGATGAACAGGTGCTCCATGCTGCCCCGGGTCTTCAGGGCGAAGCGCGCCATGTCGTGGCCCGCCATGCCGTACAACACGCTCTTTGTGGCATCTAGGAACCGCTTGAACACACCCCGTTTCTCTTCTTCTGTCATATCTGCTCCTCTCTATCCGATTTCGGAATCAAACAAGTCCGTTAGGTCTCTTTCCCTCAGGATACACCGCTTCCAGCGGTCTATCATCGGCACTGTGTACGGAATCAGGCGCAACGAATAGTACGGCGGGAGAATGGGCAAACCAATCATGTCGCCGAATACGACCAGCACAAAAAACCGCTCCAACTCCCCGCGCTGCTTCTGCAATTCGCGCACCCAGTCATACACGGCCATCCCGTAGACGATCTCTCGCAGCGTCCGCCAGGCGCGCCGAAGTCTGCTCTCCTCACACACCTCTTCGCCCATCGCTAGGCCGTCCCCAGCGCCCGGATTTGGCGTTTCATCCACGTGGCGTGGGCAATCTCATCCTGCAGGTGCTCGCTGATCATGGAGAGGGTGTCTTCGTCATCAGCGATGTCGGCCACGGCCATGGCGTAATGCTTGATGGCCGCCTGCTCCTCGCTCAACTCCAGGCGCAGCATATCCACCGTGCTGAGCGCCTGGCTCGCGGCCGCTGCAACCCTGCCGGCGACCGTGGAAGCCCCGCCGGGCTGCACCGGCTTGCCGCCCAGTTCCCGGATGCGGCGCGACAGATTGGCCGCGTGCTCCTGTTCAACCTCCAGGATCGCGCGCACGCCCTCGGCCACGGCCGCCTCGCGGATCACCTTGGCGTGGGCCGCGTACATCTCCACCGCCGCGAGTTCGGACTTCAGGGCGTCCTGCAGAACTTGGATAATCTCCTCTTGGGTCATGGCAAGGACCTCCTAGGTGCTGGCAGCCTGCGCCACAGGGACGAACAAAACGGGCACAGGCGCGCGACGGCGGACCTTGTCCTCCACGTTGCCCATGAGCCAACGAGACAAGGCCGCGCGCCGATAGGTGGGCATGACGATCAAATCGCATTCCTTCGCGGCCGCATACTCCACGATGGCGTCCGCCTCTCCGCGTTCCGTGAAGACCACTTCGCCGGAAAACCGGACACCCGCGTCTTTGCCGAGCCTCGCAAGGCGGCTGAACGCGGCCTGCGCATCCTCGCGCAGCCTAGCCCCACGGGAGCCTGGCTCCGTTTGGATCTTGTCAAAGAATGCCTCGCCGGACGACACAACGGGGATGATGCGCAGGCCAAAGACATCTGCCTTGTGAGAGGCAGCGAGGAAGAACACGTGCCGGGCCACCGCGTCGGGAACCCCGCCCGTGTCAAGCGGGAGCAGAATCCTCCGATACACCATTACCCTCCCTCGCCATGGCCAAGTGCAGCCGAGAAATGAGCGCATCGGCTGCCTCGTGGCCGACGAAACGCTCCTTGCCCAAGACGAACGTCGGATAGCGGCGAACCCCATGTCGCAGCGACAGGTACAGCCCGCGCAGGGACCGCGGATCGGACCACCGGATGACCAGGTCATTGCCGCCCATCTGAGCCGCGCGGCTGACGATCCCCAACGTCGCCTCAAAATCGCTGCGCCACTCCTCCGGATAGGCGTCCTGTCCCCTGTCCATGCCCGCGTCCGTCAACATGACCTGGCAAGTAAAGCACAAACCAACCCTCTCCAGGATCGGTGCAATCACCTCCAGCAGGATTGGTTTGCGTGCCATAGGATCACCCATTTTGTAGAGTCTGCCTATATGATACCTTGACAGGTACGTACTGACATTGTACGTCAGCCGCTCCGTTCCGTCAAGAATCGCAGGCAGGCGCGATGGGAGAGCACCATCGCTCTCCCATCGCTCGGATTACAACCATACGCCGTTAGGCCTTTGTCTTGGCCAGTTCGGCGCGATACCGCCGGATGGCACCCACTCCGTCCACCACCAGGATAACGGCCAGCACGACCAGGATCAGGGACAGCACTCCAATGGTTACCTGGGCAACGATGCCCTGCCAGGCCGTTTGCTTGGGCAAGTTGAGGAAGAAGGCCGCATAGGCCGACCAGAGGAGCGCCCCGACGGTGGTAACGAACATGAAGATGAAGGGCCAGAATGTCCACTGGTAGTTCTTGCCCTTGGACATGAGCCACAGGGTAATCAGCAGCAGAGCCAGGGATGCCATCAACTGGTTGGCAGCACCGAACACGCCCCAAATCTGGATGAAGGGCATGATCCAGATCAGAAGGAGGGTGAGGACAAGGGCGATGATGGTGCCAACATGGACATTGCGAAGGATGGGGAAGCGATCCCCCAGTGCCTCAGCGCTGGCCACGCGCATGAAGCGCACCACCAAGTGCATGATGGTCAGCGCCATCAGGGTAAGGAAGATCGCCCCATAGGCGGCACCGAACCCCTTGCCCAGCGCGTTGTCCAGCCCCCAATTGTTCAGGAACGCGGAGAGACCCTTAGAGAAGACGGCCGCAGCGCCCCCCGGACCTCCGGCATCCATGTAGCCCTTGAAGCTGCCGAAGGCCACGGTCGCGGTCAGAAACGCCATGGTGGCGAAGAACATCTCAAAGAACATGGCGCCGCCGCCCACAAAGAGGGCATCGCCTTCGCGCTCCAACTGCCGCGCCGTGCCCGACGATGATACCAGGCTATGCCAGCCTGAGATGGCGCCGCAGGCGATGGTCACGAACAGCATCGGCCAGAGAGGGCCGGACACGGTCCGGAAGGTCGTGGTCGCCGGAAAGTCCCCCATTCCTGGGCGACCAATCAGGATCCCGATGACACCGCCCAGGACGCCCAGGCTCACGATCCAGAAGGCCACATAGTTGATCGGCTGCGCCCAGCGCCAAATAGGGAGAACGGCGCCCAGGTAGCAGAAGATCACCACCAACAGGCTGCCGATGAACCTTGCCAGCGTTACGTCCAGGAACAGTTTCGGGCTGGCCGCGCCGCCGGTAGTCCCGTAGAGGGCGGAGAAGAAGTTCCGCACCGGCTCGGCCATGCCCACCCAGATACCCACCAGTGCGAGCACAACGGTGATGACGGTCGTCAGGATGATGTCCTGCTTCCACTTGTAGGTCATCTGGCCGGCCAGCAGGCCCACCAGGATCACGATGATCACCCCCAGCGGGACTGCCGGGTTGGTCAGCAGGTTGAACCCCACCTGGATACCAAATGCCCCCATGATCATCAGTAGGTAGACGTAGATGAAGGCCAGCAGAATGCCCCGGCCGCGCGGAGAGATGAGCCGATAACTCAACGCCCCGAAGGTCTGGCCTTCCTCACGGACACCCACGATAATGCTGCTGTAGTCCTGAACCCAGCCGATGAAGAAGGTCCCGAGCACAATCCACAGCAGCGCGGGGAGCCAGCCCCACTGGACAGCCACAATCGGCCCGAGGATGGGCCCCAAAGCGGCGATGGACTTGAACTGGTAGCCAAAGAGGACATTGCGGTTTGCGGGGATGAAGTCTACGCCGTCCATGTACATCTTGGCAGGCGTGGCCTTCTGGTTGTCTGGCTGGATGATGCGGCGGTCAATGGACTTGGCATAGAGGCCGTACCCAACGGCGATCCCCACAGCGGAAATGAGTAGCACCAACAGCGAATTCATCTCCTACTCTCCTTACTGCATTTGCAACTGGAAATCGGACGACCAATAGGTGAGACGGACTCAGCCAGCCGAGGTAGAAAAGTCAGACCAGCCCCTGCATCACCTCCTTTCACGCAGAAACACAAGCGACGACGGGTTGTCAGACAGGCCGTGGATACACATGTATTTTACCACCAACTTGCGCCGTTGTCAACAGTTTCTTTCGCCATTATGTAAACAATACGGAACTCCTCACTGCTATAAACACAAGGGCAGCGAAAAGTTGCGCCCCGCCGACGAGCGCGCCCTGCCCCCACAAGTGCCATGTGTCATTCTGAGCGGCGAAGCCGCGAAGAATCTCGCCCACCGCCAGGCTCCGCCTCACTCGCTAAGCGCGAGGGGACAACGTGCGACGCACCTCGGAGGTGCGTCGCACGTTCACTATTCGCACAGAGTCGCGCGACTTGCGGTTACGAAACTGTCATTCTGAGCGGCGAAGCCACGAAGAATCTCGCCCCTCACCCCAGCCCTCTCCCGAAAGGCGAGGGCGTATCGCCTTCGGCTCAGCATGACCGCGTGGAGAGGTGGCGCGGGGAGCGTGCCAACGCAGTTACCCAACACGACACGAAACCGCGTGTCATGCCCGCGACTCGGTTCCATCTTGTGTTGGTGAAACGCATGGACACTCTCCTCGTGTGTCGTTGCGAGCGAAGCGAAGCAACCTCGCGCCCCGGCGATTGCTTCGGGCGCTGCGCGCCCTCGCAATGACAAACACCAACAGACTTTGGAACCGAATCATGCCCGCGACACGGTTGCCATCATGACAAACTCGCGTTATAATATGCATGAACCGATTGCTCACCACAGACGTCGGGCAAGGAAACCATGGGCATCAAGATTCTCCTCATTGATGACGAGCCGATGATGAAGCGAATGCTGGCGGATGTCTTCTGCCCGCCCGACTATGAGTTCGCCGCCGCCGCGGACGGGCGCGAAGGGCTCCGCATGGTCTACGATTTCAGGCCCGACGTGGTCCTCCTGGACATCATGATGCCCGGAATGAGCGGCTGGGAAGTCTGCCAGCGCATTCGGGAGTTCTCCACCGTCCCCATCGTCATGCTTACCGCCATGGGGCAGACTACCGACAAGGTGCGCGGCCTGGACCTGGGAGCCGACGACTACATCACCAAGCCCGTTGACCTTGAGGAAATCAAGGCGCGAGTCCAGGCGCTCTTGCGCCGCGTGGCGCTCGGACAACAGGCAACATGCCTCTACTCGGCGGGCGGCGACTATCTGACCATAGACCCCATCGCGCGGCGTGTCCGCGTCGCAGGTGAGGACATCGCACTGACTCCCACCGAGTACAACCTCCTCCTGTACTTCATCACCCACCCCGACCGCGCCATCTCATACGGCGAACTTCTGGACAACGTCTGGGGTCCCGGCTACGAAGCCGCCGTCAGCAATCTGAAACTCTACATCCTCTATCTGCGACGCAAGATAGAACCTGACCCGGACAATCCTATCTACATCCTCAACGAGCGCGGCGTAGGTTATCGCTTCGTCCGCTCACCTCTGCCGGAGAAGTGAACGTGGCCATCTACCAATTTGAGGACCGCATCCCAACCATCGGCAACGGCACCTATGTCCATCCCTCCGCATCCGTCATCGGCGACGTGTCCATCGGCGACGGATGCTGGATTGGCCCGGGAGCGTGCATTCGCGGCGACTACGGGCGCATCACCATCGGCAACTGCACGAGCATAGAGGAGAACGTGGTGGTGCACGCCAGGCCAGGCGAGCAAACCGCCATCGGCGACTGGGTTACCATCGGCCACGCCGCCGTCATCCACAACGCCACGATCCACGACTACGCGGTCATCGGCATGCGAGCCGTTGTCTCCGACTGGGCTGTGGTAGGGGTATGGAGCGTCGTCGCCGAGGGCGCGGTAGTTCGCCAGAGCCAGGAGGTCCCTGCGGGCAAGATCGCCGTCGGCGTGCCCGCGCGCCTTTTGGACAAGGACGTGAGCGACGAGTATCGCGCCCAGTGGACCGAGTTCAAGCGAATCTACGTGGACCTGGCGCGGCGCTACCCCCATGGCCTGAAAACGCTTCAGGCGTAGCGGCCAACCCCGCATTCGCCCTCGCGAACAGGCGCGCGCTCATGGCTTCAGGACGACCTCCTCCTTGCCCTGTAGCCGGTCCAGAATCCGCGTGCAGATGATATCCAGGTGTGCCGCCGAGTTGACGAAATCCAAATCATCGGCGGGAATCGTCAGCACCGGGCACAGGCTGAAGCCGTCCATCCATGCCGCGTACAGGTCGTTCAACCGCGCCAGGTAGTCCTCGCCGATGCCCGACTCAATGCTCCGTCCCCGCATTCGGATTCGGCGCGCCAAGGTGGGCACCGACGCCTGCAGGTAGATGAGCAGGCTGGGAATCGGAAGCTGCGCGATGATCATGTCATAGAGCCGCACGTAGGCCGCGAAGTCCCTCTGGCTCATCATCCCCATATCAAACAGCGCCTGGGCGAAGATGTGGCGATCCTCGTAGATGCTGCGGTCCTGAATCACCGACTCGGGCAGCGCGGCAATGCGCCGGTGCAATTCTGCTCGGTGCCCGAGGAAGAAGATCTGCAGGTGAAAACTCCACTGCTTCATATCGGCGTAGAAGTCGGCCAGGTACGGATTATCATCCACGCTCTCGTAGTAGGCTTTCCACCCCAGCCGTTGCGCCACGAGCGTAGTCAAACTGGTCTTGCCCGATCCGATGTTGCCCGCCACGATGACGAAGCGCTTCACCATGGGAATAGCAGCCCTCCTTGTGGAATGCGTTGACACACGGCCCGCCCATTGTACCCCAACAGGCGCGATACGTCCAGCCCAAGCGCATTTGGAGCCGGTTTCCTCTTGTGTTGGTGAACCGTAGGCGCACTCTCCTCGTGTGTCA
>JBBIHX010000067.1:0-13826 GCA_037446815.1 Caldilineae bacterium
GTCCTCCACCAAAAACACCGGCTCCCCGCCGATGTCGCAGCGCGGCTGCCCGCAAACCGCCGGCGGCAACGGGATGGTGTGAAACCCACCCGTCGCCACGCTCGCCTGCGCTTGCCCATCCAATGTGAACACCGCGCCCTGCCGCGCAGCCGCCGGAACCTTTGCCACAATCGGCTCCGCGCTCCAGTTCCACAGGATTCTCGTCGTCTTGTCGCCCTGGTCCAACGAGACCACGGCGAACGCGCCCTTGTCTTCCCAGCGGGCCGCCTTCGCGCCGGCCATATAGGATACAGCGGCGCGGAACGCGTCGTACACCGGCCGCCTGCTGCCATCCCGCCGCACCATACCGAAGGGTTCTTCCCACGGCTCAATGCTGGGCCGGTCCGACATCTTGTACACCGCAACCCGTTCCGCGCCCGATGCCAGCGCCAGCGAAAACGCCTGCACCAGAAAGGCCCGCTGCTCCGACAGCGTAACGCGGAAGCGTGGATGGGCGATGGGATGCTGGGGGTCGTCATACGGCGGCGCGTTGGTCTCGTCCACCCATATGGGCTTGTCCAGCCCGTAGCGGCGCATGGCTGCGCGCGTCTTCGCCACGATCTCCGGTATTGTGCGCGGCTTGAAGTAGATGTGCAGCGACACCACATCAAAGTAGAAGCCGTGCGCCGCAGCGTTGGGGTCCTTGGCTATCTCTTCTAGCAGCCGCTCCAAGAAGGGCCGACGCCCGTATTCCACATCCCACCAGTACGTGAGGCCCGCCAGGTGCACCACGCAGTCGGGATCAGCCCGCTTCGCCGCCAGGTAGCCCACGCGCGTCAGTTGGGCGAACTCCTCCAGCGTGCCGGCCCATGTGTATCCGAAATGCGACGGGTCCCACACATCCGGCTCGTTCCACAGAATCCAGTGGCGGATCACCCCGCGGTACTGCGAGACGATGCGGAAAACGAACTGCGCCCAGTAGTTATTCGGGTCATCCACGGGGAGGTCCAAGCCCGAGGGCACTCCGCGGTCGCCAGCGTATCCATTCGCCCAGCCCGGCGGATTGATGAGCAGCCCGACGATCTCGCGGCCCGCCGTCGTCTCGCGGTGCAGGATTTCGGGCGGGAAGTAGTCATCGCGCCACACGTCGGGTTCGGGCTGTATCTCGCGCCAGTAGAACAGCACCCGCTCCCAAGCCACGCCGGCCTCGTCGGCATCGTGCGGCGCAAAGAACGCCTCCACCGCACCAAACCGGGGATCGGGTGGCCCAGCATGCGCCACGGCGGGCCACAAGCACGACACCGCCATCAGGAGCAGCGACGCAACCCATCGGGCGTCCATCCGCATCCCGCCTCCATCGCCCCGCCTGGACCCTCTCACGCGCCGCCTACGCCCCCGCAGGCCGAATGTCCCTGACGTGCAACTGGAGTCGGGGCTGGCCGTTCCAATTGTTGACCTCCAGCGAAAAGACCACATCCACGCGATGGGGAAGGCCAGATGCGTGGTGGGCCTGTTTGAAAGCGATGGCGTCCCAGGTTGCCCATCCATCCGAAAGCCACAGCCGCAGATGTTTCTCGCCGACGATGCGGCTATCCTTCACACGCACGTCGCGGCACAGAAAGACCGGCGGGGGATTATCGTAGCCGAACGGCTCCAAGCGGGCCAGTTCGCGCTGGAAATCCCACGTCATATCTTTCAGGCGCGCTTCGGCATCCACCACGAGCGTAGGTGTCAGTTCCTGACCGCACAAATCCATGCCCGCGATGCGCTGCAATTCCTCGCGCAAGATGTCCAGGCGATGGGTTTCCACCTCAAACCCCGCGGCTGCCGCATGCCCGCCGTGCCGAACCAGCAGGTCGCTGCACCGATCCAGCGCCTCCGTGATGTTCCATTCCGGTATGCTTCTTGCCGACCCGCGACTGACGCCGTCCGAAATCTGCACCACGATGGACGGCCGGTAGAACTCCTCCACGAGGCGCGTCGCCACAAGCCCCGCAATCCCCTCGGGGATTTCCCGATCGGCCACGAACAGGAGCGGCACGTCGGCGGCCTGTCCCTGCGCCACTGGATACGCGCGTTCTATCGCCTCCACCGTCAGCCGCTGCCGCTCGCGATTGCACTCTTCCAGTCTTGCCGCCAGGCGCGCGGCTTCCTCGTGCGATCGCGTCGCGAGGAGGTGGTAACTGTCCATGGCGGTGTACAGCCTTCCGGCGGCGTTCAGACGAGGGCCGAGGATGTAGCCGACATGATCCACCGTTACAGGCTCGCGCAGCCCGCTGGTGCGAATCAATTCTCGGAGTCCGGGCCTGCGCGTGTTGCGAAGCGCGTCCATTCCCCGCACAACCAGCGCGCGGTTCTCGCCGCGCAGTGGGGCCAAATCCGCCACCGTGCCCAGCGCCACGAGATCCAGCAAGTCCGACTCCTGGACAGGCCGCGCGTCCGGGCGAATGGGCAACTGGTTGTGGCTGCGGAGCAAGCCCTGCGCCAACTTGTACGCCACGCCAACGCCCGACAGGTCCGCGAACGGATATCGGCTGTCCGCCCGCTTGGGATTCACGCAGGCCAGGGCGCAGGGCAACTCGCCCCGCGGCGAATGATGGTCCGTGATGATCATGTCCAGGCCCTGCTTGCGGGCCCACTCCGCCTCTTCGTTGGAGCGGATGCCGGAGTCCACCGTAACCACCAAGCGGCAGCCCTTTTCCGCGAACTGGCGCAAGGCCGCGATATTCAGCCCGTATCCTTCGCCTGCCCTGGTTGGAATATACGGCTCTACCCGCGCCCCCAACGACTCAAGCGTCTCGCACATCAGCACGGTAGCCGTAACGCCGTCCACATCGTAGTCCCCTGAGACCACGATGAGTTCGCCCTTGCGGATGGCCTCGCGCAGCCGCGTAACCGCCGCGGACATGTCGGGCAGCAGGAACGGGTTATCCACTTCCGCGGGCTTGAAGAACTCGGCTGCGTCCGCGGGCGACGTTACGCCGCGATTGTACAGCAGTTGGGCGATCAGGGGATGATGCCCGGCTTCCACGAATGCTTGGACTACGGATTCAGGCGCGGGAGGGGCGACCTGCCACTTCTTGCTCGTCAACGCCAAGATGACTGCCTTCCTTGCAATGGGATGAGAACGCGACCGAAGTCGCAAGGTTGCCTGATTGTACCACCCCTCGCCGGGGTGTCAATGCGAACTCGGCCCCGATTCGGTTCCAAAGTCCGTTTGTGCCCGTCATTGCGAGGGCACGCAGTGCCCGAAGCAATCCCCGGGGCGCGGCACTGCTTCGCTTCGCTCGCAATGACACACGAGGAGAGTGCGCCCATGGTTCACCAACACTAGATGGAACCGACTCTCGGCCCTGCGATGGTCGGGAATCGCCGTCACGCGAGCCGAATCTCAGTCGCTATCCGCCTCCGGTGGCAGCACATAGCCCAGGCGCTTGAGAAGCGCGGGGTCGCGCCGCCATTTGGGCAGCACCTTGACCCAGAGTTCCAGATACACCCGCCTACCCAGCGCCTTCTCTATCTCCAGCCGCGCGCCCTGCCCGATCCGCTTGAGCATGCTGCCGCCGCGCCCGATAACGATTTGCTTCTGCGAATCGCGTTCCACGGCGATGGTCGCGCTGATGTACGACAGGTCCTCGCTGCGATCCTTGAACTCGTCCACGATGACCGCCACCGAGTGCGGCACCTCCTGATGGCATTCCCGCAAGACCTGCTCCCGGATGATCTCCGCCGCCAGGAAACGCTCGTCCTGATCTGTTACCTGATCTTCGGGGAAGTAGCGCGGGCCGCGCGGCAGGGCCTCCACAATCATCTCTAGCAAGCGATCGCGGTTGTCGCCGCGCGTCGCCGAAATCAGCGCATGCGCCCGAACATCTGCCAGCGCGAGATACGGCTCCGCAGCGCCGTCATGGTCTTGCTCCGGCACCAGGTCCATCTTGTTGACGGCCAAAATGATCGGCGCCTTCGCCGCCTCCCGCAGCGTCTGCCCGATAGACACGTCCTCGGGCGTGGGCGGAACCGAGCCGTCCACCAGCCACAGGATCACGTCCGCGTCTTTCAGCGTGCGCTTGGCCACCGTTACCATGTACTCGCCCAGCCGATGGTGCGGGGTATGGATGCCCGGCGTATCCACGAATACAATCTGATAATCGGGCTCGGTTAGGATGCCCAGAATCCGCTGGCGGGTCGTCTGCGGCTTCTCCGACACGATGGCGATCTTCTGGCCTAGGTACGCGTTCATGAGGGTGGACTTGCCCACGTTGGGCCGCCCCACCAGTGCCACGTATCCCGACCGATGGTCTTCGGGCAACGCCTCTGGAATAAGCAGGTCCGTCTCGTCGGTCATGAGGTCCGCTCCTTGTTCGCGACGGAAAATCGGAACGGGTTGAAATCCGTGCCGTAGTCGTAGTAGTCCTCGTTCTCGGCCTGCTTCAGGAAGCCGACCACCCGATACGTAATCGGCGTCATCACAATTTCCAGCCCTGTCTTGAACAAGTAGTTGGACACGAAGATGCTGAGCAGGACACCCCAGGACATGGAGCCCGCAAAGGCAAGCGTAACGAACAAGAGCGTGTCAATCCCCTCGCCCACCATGGTAGAACCGATGGTGCGCGTCCAAAGCCAGCGCCCGCGCGTGAGCAGTTTCATCTTCGCTAGCACGTAGGAATTGGAAAACTCGCCCGCGAAGTAGGCGACCAGGCTGGCGAGCACGATTCGCGGCGTGGCTCCCAGGACCGCGTCATACGCCTGCTGGCCCACGCGGGCCGACCACTCCGCCTCGCCGGGGATGCGCCCCACAACCCAAAGCGTCAGGCTCATGAGCGCCGTGCAGAAGAAGCCCGTCCAAATCACCCGCCGCGACCGCCGGTATCCGTACACCTCGGTCAGGATGTCGCCGAAGATGTAACTCAACGGGAAAAGCAGCGTGCCCCCGTCAAACGTCAGGAACGGCAGGCCAAAGGTAACGATTTTCGCGGACGACGCCACGTTACTGATGAGTAGAACAGCAACAAACAGCGCCATCACCAAATCAAAGTAGCGGTAGACTCGTCGCTCGGCCGAAACGTTCATGTCTCGTCTTCGCCCTCGTGGGTCTCGGTGTCGGCTTGCCACAGACGGCAGAACGCGCACAGCCCAGGCGCGGTGGTGGGTTGCCCGCACCGTTCGCACGGATGAAGCGAGGCCGCTCCCTCTTCAACGAACTGGATGCTCCCGCTCTCCTTCGCGCGCAGGAACTGAGCGAAGAAGTACGCCTTCGCGCCTGGCGACCTGTGCTCCAATTGGTTCAGAATCTCCTTGTAGAACAAGGTGCGCGCGCCCACAGCGTGCGGACACTCGTCCTGAATGTAGTCAATCCCGCTCACCAGTGCGTAGGCCGCCACCTCGCGTTCGTACATCAGGCACAGCGGCTTCACCTTGCGCGTCAACCCCTCCTCGTCGGCGGGCAATACGGGGAACTGGCGGGCCAGATAACCGGTCTGCCACGTCAGCGTGTTCTGCATGAGCACGGCAGCCTCGTCGTCCAGGTTGTGGCCGGTAACCAGCACCGAAAACCTTCGCTCCCAGGCAAAGCCGTTCATGATGTGCCGCTTGACCAGGCCGCAAAGCGAGCACGCTTTGGTCATCCTTCCGCGGCGCGCCGCCAATTCCGGCACCGAAAGCCCATACGTGTCGCGGACGCTCACGACGTGGCATGTCGCACCTCGGCCCTCGGCAAAGCGCAGCGCGCGCATCTTGGACTCGGTGGAGTAGCCGCCATCGGGAATGCCTAGGTCAATGTACATCCCTTCCGCCTGGTAGCCCAGGCGCAAGAGCACATCCCACACGCTCAGGCTATCCTTCCCGCCCGATACGGCCACCAGAACCCTGTCGTCGGGCGCCAGCATCTGGAACTGGCGGATGGTGCGCTCCACCTGCCCGCGGAACCACGCGGGATAGCACTCCTCGCACAGCGCGAGTTTGTGGCGGCGCATGTTGATAGCCGCCGGGCGCCCGCATTTGCGGCACTTCATCCTGCTGTCGCGCATCGCCGCCTCGCTCTCAACCGCCCGAAACTACGGCGACGATAGTAACCTCGTCCCCGTCTTGCAGGATTGCCGAATCATCCACCAGTTTGCCGTTGCGCAGCACAAGCACGGCCTCTGGGTCAAGGCCGAGTTTCAGGATGGCGTCTCGGGCCGTCATCCCCGCCTTGACCTCATACTGCTTTCCGCGATAGCGAACCACAACCATCGGCAAGCCTCCCGCACGCCATTGTACGCAAGAAGGCCCGTCTCGGCAACACGGCACGCACACCGATTCGGCTCCAGAGTCTGTCGCTAACCGTCATTGCGAGGGCGCACGCGCAAGCCCCTCACCCCAGCCCTCTCCCAGCGGGCGAGAGCGTATCGCCTTCGGCTCAGCATCACACAACAGGGCTGTCATTCTGAGCGGCGAAGCCGCGAAGAATCTCGCCCCTCACCCCTGCCCTCTCCCGAAGGGCGAGGGCGCATCGCCTTGCCCCTCATTGCGGGGCGCGGAGCGCCCGAAGCGATCCCCGAAAACCATCCCTACACAACGGCAAACCGAGGCCGCACAACGCGTTTCTTACGCACTCCTAATCTGCCTCTAACACCCCGTTAATCTCATGCCGCTATACTTTGGTATGCGAAAAGGAGGTGAATTCTATGATTCGGAAAACAAGACCCATACTGCCTGGAATCCTTATTGTGCTGCTTGTAGTTCTTCTCGCGGGCTGTTCCGGCGTGCCGTTCGCGGCGGGCCAGGCATCGCCCACCGCCCAGCCAACGGCGACGCCGGCATCCACGGCGACGCCCCTCGCCATCGCAACCGCGCCGACGACATGGGCGCTGCCGCAGGCCGACTACGAAGAGCAGTTGCTCGTGCGCGTATATGAGGAGGCAAGCCCATCCGTCGTGAACATCCGCGTCCGCACCAGGGTCAGCAGCGGCTTCCCGGGCTTCGGCGATTTCGTCCAGCAAGGACAGGGGTCCGGCTTCGTCTGGGATGCCCAGGGGCACATCGTAACCAACAACCACGTGGTGGAGAACGCAACGGAGATTGAAGTAACGTTCAACGATGGCATCTCCCTGCCGGCGACGTTGGTGGGCGCCGACCCCGACAGCGACCTGGCCGTCATCAAGGTAGACCCGGCCGAGCACGACCTGAAGCCGGTCAAACTCGGCGACTCAGACAGCCTCAAGGTCGGCCAGCGCGCCATCGCCATCGGGAACCCGTTCGGCCTTGCAGGAACCCTCACGGCCGGCGTCATCAGCGCGCTGGGCCGCGATCTTCCGGCCGGGTCCTCCGATACCGGCACAGTGCGTTACCGAATCCCCGACGTGATCCAAACCGACGCGCCCATCAACCCGGGCAACTCGGGCGGGCCGCTCCTGAACAGCAACGCCGAGGTCATCGGCGTCAACGCGGCCATTGAATCGTCCACGGGCACGTCGGCGGGCATCGGCTTCGCCATTCCGGTGAACATCGTCAAACGGGTGGTGCCGTCCCTCATCCAGACTGGCGCCTACCGACACCCCTGGCTCGGCGTTACGGTGGCGACCCTCTCGCCCAAGGTCGCCGAGGCCATGGGCCTGTCGCGCAAACAGCAGGGCGCGCTGGTCGTGGAGGTAGCCACGGGCAGCCCTGCGGCGCTCGCCGGGGTCAGGCCCAGCAACCGAGTCGTCCAGATTGACGACACCCAAGTTACCGTCGGCGGCGACGTGATTATCCGCATAGACGATACAGCCATCACGCGCTCCGAGGACCTCATCAGTTACCTGGTGCGCCGCACGTCCGTGGGCCAGCAGGTTACCCTGCGGGTGCTCCGCGACGGCAAGGAGATGGACATCAAGGTAACCCTGGGAGAGCGTCCCACGACGAGGGACAGAAACACCTAGCGCCCGCCGGCCCAACTGCGGCCAATGGCGGCGCAAGAAACGCCCCACCTCCGGCGGCGAGGTTGACGGGAGCAGGCCGCCCAAGACTGCTGCTCCCGCGCCGACGACTCGCAGGCGTAACACTCCGCCGGTTAGGGCTGTCATTCTGACTGAGCGGCGGAGAGCGAAGGGTCTTGCCCCTCACCCGCGCAATCTGTGCTATCCGTGGTTACCGCCCCGCCAGATGGATTCACTTTGCTCGCATGCCCGCGCGGGGCTAAACCCCCGCGCTACGGCTGCCCCAGCCCGCAGGACTTCGCGCGTTTGGCCTGAGGCTTCAGCCTCGGGCGGGCTTGCCCGTTCGCGTCCATTCGCACTTTCCACCCGTTGTCTTCCGAAGCGGCGGAGAGCGAAGAGCCTCGCCCCTCACCCCGGCCCTCTCCCGAAGGGCGAGGGTGTGTCCCCCACACGCCAGACCCCGTGTCAGCCCCACCCTGCAGTTGACGCCTGCCGCGTTTGGTGCTATCCTTCGTCAGGGCATGCACGTTGCGCCCGCGAAACGCTCTTGCGGAGCCTGGCTGTGAGCAACGACTGGCATACGTGGACGGCGCTTGCCTGCGACATCGGGCGAAAACGCAGGAACAACGAGGACTACGCCCTGGCCTGCGAACCCGAGGCCCCCTCCCTGCGCAGCGACAAGGGCCACCTATACATCGTGGCCGACGGCATCGGGGGAGGCGCGGGGGGCGAAATCGCCAGCCGCTTCGCCGCCCTTGCCGTCGCCTATCACTATTACAACCTCCCCGCCGCCCCATTCCGAAGCCTGTACGCCGCCGTCGCGCGCGCCAATGATGACCTGTACCGGTACGCCCATACGCACGGCCGCTTCGCCACCATGGGAACGACCATCGTCTGCGCGGCGGTGCGAGACGCCTGGCTCTACATTGCCCACGTCGGAGACAGCCGAGCCTATCTCCTGCGGGACGGCGATCTGCGCCCGCTAACCGAGGACCATAACCTGGCCGCGCAACTGGCGCGCGAAGGGCTTATCACCAGGCGGCAGGCCAATCAGCACCCGCAGCGCAACCTCCTGCTGCGCTCGCTGGGCGGCGAAAGCAGCGTCCTGCCCGATTTCACCGAAACGCGCCTCCTGCCCGGCGACGCCGTCGTCTTGTGCTCCGACGGCCTCACCCGCCACGTGGACGAGGCCGAGATCGGCGCCATCTGCTCCTCGGCCCCCGAGCCCCAGGAGGCCGTCCAAGCGCTGGTTGACCTGGCAAATGAGCGCGGCGGGATGGACAACATCTCGGTCATCCTAGCGCGCTGGGATCGGGGGCCGAGGCCAATGCCGCGCGCGCCCGACATTCTGGATGCGCCGCCCCCGCAGGAACCGACGGTGGACGGCATCATCGCAGCCTTCGCAGCATCATCGCCCGGCTCATCGCCGGAATCCTCGTAACAGGGAGAGCGTCCAAACAGAGCGCATGGAAGATTTGATAGGTCAGACGCTACTAGACCGATACTACGTTGAGGAATTCGTCGGCCGAGGAGGCATGGCAGAGGTGTACCGCGCGCGCGACCTGCGCCGCCGCATCACCGTCGCCCTGAAATTCCTCCGCGAGGACATGGCCGAAGATGAGGTGTTCCTGCGGCGCTTCCGCCGCGAAGCGCGGGTCTTGGAGACCCTGCAACACCCCAACATCGTGCGCTACTACGGGTTTGAGGAGACCGACTACCTGCACTTCCTGGTCGTGGAGTTCATTGACGGCGAAGGCTTGCGGAAGAAACTCTCCCGCCTGGCCCGCCCGCTCACGTTGGCCCAGGCGCTATCCATCCTGGAGCCGGTGTGCAACGCCCTGCACTACGCCCACGCCGAGGGCATCTTCCACTGCGACATCAAGCCCGCCAACATCATGATTGACCGCGCCGGCCGGGTTGTCGTCGCCGACTTCGGTATCGCGAAACTGGCCGAGAGCGCCACCGTTACGTCCAGCACCACGGGCACGCCCGCGTACATGGCCCCCGAACAGTGCCGCGGACAGAAAGTAGACGCGCGCACCGATATCTACGCGCTGGCCATCACCACGTTTGAGATGTTGACCCTGGACCGGCCCTTCACCGGCGACATGGCAACCATCCAGGGCGCGGTCTCCGAGCGCATCCGATGGGAGCAACTCAAGGCCACGCCGCCATCGCCGCGCAAGTACAACCCGGAGATTCCCCCATTCGCCGAGCAGGCTATCCTGAAGGCCCTTGAGAAGCCGCGCAACCGCCGCTTCCCAAGCGTCCTGGCGTTCTACGATGCCTTGAGCAACGGCGGGAAGGTCATCCCCGACCCCGTGCTGCCCTGGACGGAAGAGGGCGAGGCGGAACCCCCGCTTCCCACCCTGGTGGAGCCATCCACACCGGAAGGGGCCACGCGGCACGGCCTCTGGGAGCAGCGGCTCACCGACATGTTGTGGGCGGCGCGCCGAGCGTGGCGACGGGCGGCGGATGCATGCGCCAGCGCCGTGCAGCGCGGGCCGCGCGCGCTCGCCGCCGGGCTTGCTCGTTGGCTCGCCGACATCCGGGGGCGGGCAACCCGCTTCTGGGCACAGTCCCGCGCCAGGCGGCCGGCGCTGCCCTACCTTCTGGGTGCCGTCGTCGTCCTGGCCATCGCCGCCACCGCATGGGCGATTGCCGGCGGGGCCAGACCCACCGCGCCCGTCCCCACCCCGACGGCCTCGGCAACGCGCCCACCGTTGGCGGCAACGCCCTCGCCCACGCCGGGCCTCACCCCGTCGCCAACACCGGCGAGCGAGAACGCCATTTACCTAACCATTGAAACGGCCAAAGCAAATATCCGCAGCGGCCCCGCAACCGTATACCCCATCATCGCCGTCGCGGAGAGCGGCCAGCGATTTGAAGTCGTCGCGCGCTCCCCGAAGAGCGACTGGTTCCAAATCTGCTGCGTCCAGGGCAAGACCGGCTGGGTGCACGTGGAGCGCGTCAAGGTCTGGGGCAGCCTGGACCTCGTCCCCATGACCACGCCCAAGCCTCCGGCGCCCCAGCAAATCCAGACCGGAACCGGAGGGCGATAGCGCCGGCGAGGCCGTACAGCACTATGCAAGGAGACGAACCATGCCACGGCTAGAGGGAACAATCGTCAACGACCGGTACCACGTGTCCGCGTTCCTGGGACGGGGCGGGATGGCCGAAGTGTACAGGGCGCATGACCGCGAAACCGGCCGCGAGGTGGCGCTCAAGTTCCTGCGCGACGACCTGGCCGAAGACCGGGTCTTCCTCCGCCGATTCCGCCGCGAGGCCCAGGTACTGGAACAGTTGCGCCATCCCAGCATCATGGCGTATTATGGGTTTGAGGAAAGCGGCGATATGGCCTTCATCGTGGTGGAATATGTGGACGGCGAAACGCTGCGGCGCAAACTCCGCCGCCTCAAATCGCCCCTGACCGTCGGCCAGGCCCTGAGCATCCTGAAGCCGGTCTGCGAGGCGCTGGAATATGCCCACTCGCTGGACATCTATCACTGCGACATCAAACCGGCCAACATCATGATCCAGGGCGACGGCCGCGTGGTGCTGACCGATTTCGGCATCGCGCGCATGACCGGCGTGGCCACAGCGACCAGTCTGACGCCAGGAACGCCGGCCTACATGGCCCCAGAGCAATGCCGCGGCCAGAACGTGAGCGCCCAGACCGACATCTACTCGCTGGCCATTACCCTCTTTGAGATGATCACCCTGGAGCGCCCGTTCAAGGGCGACACCGCCACCATCCGCGGCTCGGCCAACGAGCGCATCCGCTGGGAGCAGATGCGCAAGCCCGCGCCGTCGCCGCGCATGTTCAACCCGGACATCCCGCTGACCGTCGCCCGCCAGATTCGCGTGGCGCTGTCCAAGAAGCCCTCGGCGCGCCACCCGTCCGCCATGCAATTCTTCCAGAGCCTTCTCGTGCCGGGTGTGGTTACCATTGACACCGCATGGCACTGGGAAGCGCTGGAGAGCGCACCGGGAGGCGACCGACCCGACGAGCCGGAAACCCCCTCCACCTAGAGGCTGGCGAGGACCGACTTCAGCACATCCGGCCGGTTGGTGATGATGGCGTTGACCCCCAGCCCGGCCAGCCGCCGCATGTCCTCGGGGTCATCCACAGTCCAGACGTTGACCTCGTAACCCTGTCGCCGCGCCCATTGCATGTAGCGCTCGTCCACCATCCGGAAATGCGGATGGAGCGCGTCGGGCTTCACGATGAGGCGAAACCAAGCCTTGCGCAGATACAGGGGCAGGTCCGGCGCATACAGGAGCCCGATCTTGAGTTCCGGAGCCATCCGCCGCACGCGCAGGAGCGAATACGGGTTGAACGAGGACAGGATCACGCGGTCCTCAAGCCCCCGCTCGCGAATAAGTTGAATCGTCGCTCGCTCCAGCCCGTTGTCGCCGATGCTCTTCGTCTTCAGTTCCACGTTGACGATGGATTGGGGCGGCAGAACGTCAAAGACCTCCGCCAGCGTCGGGATGCGCTCCCCCGCGAACTGCGGCGAGAACTTGACGCCGGCGTCCAGGCGCTTCAATTCGGCCAGCGTAAACCCGGCAACTGGCCCCGTGCCGTCGGTGGTCTTGTCCACCGTGAAATCGTGGATCACCACCGGCACCCCATCCTTCGTCAGATGCACGTCCAACTCATACCCGTCCGCGCCGTACGCGTTGGCGAGGCGGAATGCCACCAGGGTGTTTTGCGGGGCGTCGTGGCTTGCCCCACGGTGTCCCAGATTCAGAATGCGATGATCCATAGTGCCTCCGATGTGTGCGTTATGTCAACGTCTTGATGGATTATGCGCCACCCGTTGCGGCGCGGCGAACCCGACGATGCGCATCGTGGGCGAGGCGCTCCAGCGCCGCTCTGCTCTCGGCATCGCCAAATCGGCGGAGCGCGTGGGCCACTGCGGCGCGCACCAAGGGGAACGGATCGCTTGCTGCTTGCGCCAGCGCGCGGGACGAACGGCCATCGCCCAGATTCCCCAGGGCTTCAGCCGCCGCGGCGCGCACGCTGGGGACCGGATCGCGCGCGAGGGTCTCCTCCAGCGCCTGCCGCGCCTTGTCCGTACCCACCACCCCCAGCGCCAGCGCCGCGCGGCGACGGATCACGCGGTCTCCCAGCCGCAGCAACTCCAGCAGGCGGGCCGGGTCGCGCATCTGCGAGACTTTGGCGGGGGAGAGGCGGACATTCCGAACCTGCGGCGCCGAGCGGGGTTTGCGCTCCCCTGCGGGCAGGAAGTAGTCGTCCAGCGCATGCCCCAAGGCCCGTTCCGCCTGGAGTTTCTCGCGGGCCTCGTCGCCTTCCTTCGCCGCCTCACGGGAGCGCCCCGCGAATTCGAGGCAATCCACCACCTGCACCCCCAATGCTTGGGCGCGTTCGGCCAGCGCACGGTCGGACGTAACGAGCGTCGCATCGCGCCGACCGCTACGGGCGGGGAGGCGGCTCAACGCGCGGATGATGGCCTCGTCCGCGCTGACACCGGGCGGCGCAATCCGGACCTGCACATTTGCCCTAGAGGGGTACCGCCCGCGGATACCGGCGTCAAAGTACACTTCCACGCGATGCTGCTTGCGTCGTTTCGCTCCACCCTGCGCGGACCAGCGCTCAAGCCAGGCTACCAGCAGGTTATCATCGGCGGATTGCAGCAACCCGGCCCGGGCCATGTGCTCTTTCAGATTGTTTCCGTCTATCACGTACAGCCCCATGGCCCACCTCCTCATGCTGCGTCTGGCCCGCGCTAAACAAAAGCCGCACCCCAACCGTGCGGCTTTCGCGTGAATCGTTGGTGCCCCCAAGGGAATTCGAATCCCTGTCGCAGCCTTGAAAGGGCTGTGTCCTAGGCCTCTAGACGATGGGGGCTTGCAACGGTATTCTACAAATCGCGCACGATTTGTCAAATGCAGCGGCAGAGCGGATGCGGTTCCAGGGTCTGTTGG
>JBBIHX010000068.1:0-13721 GCA_037446815.1 Caldilineae bacterium
GGATCGGTTGGAGGCGGTGGGGCTGACCAACCGGTATTTGGGGCTGGCGCCGCACGCGTAAATCTGTTCACGCCGGAGGAGGGCTGTGCATGGAGGCGGGCATTCTCACCCTGGACGACTTCAAGTTTGCGGGCAAGACGGTCATCCTGCGGGTTGACATAAACTCGCCCATAGATGCGCAAACCAAGCGCATCAGCAACGACAACCGCATCCGCAAGAGCGTGCCGACGATTCGCGAACTGGCAGAAGCGGGTGCGCGCATCGTCATGCTGGCCCACCAGGGCGACACCGAGGACTATCAGAACCTCATCTCGCTGGAGGAACACGCGGAGCGGCTGACCGCATTGCTGGGGCGGCCCGTCGGGTTCATAGACGACATCGTGGGGCCTGCGGCGCTGGAACGGGTGAGGGCGCTGCGCGAAGGGGAAATTCTCCTGCTGAACAACGTGCGCTACCTGACCGAGGAGGTCTCCACGTTCGTCAACTTCGTGAAACTCACGCCGCAGCAGTTGGCGCAGACCTGGCTTGTGCGAAAACTGGCGCCGCTGGCCGACTACTACGTGTGCGAGGCGTTTGCGGCGGCGCATCGTTACTCGCCCTCGTTGGTGGGGTTCGCGGAGGTTCTGCCCGCTGCGGGCGGGCGATTGTTTATAGAAGAGTTCGGCGCGCTGGCCCGCGTGAAGGAAACGCCCAAGCACCCGTGCGTGTACGTGCTGGGGGGCGCCCGCATCGCCGACGCCTTCAGCATGATGAAGCAAGTTCTCTCGGAGGGCGCGGCGGACGTGGTGCTCACGTCGGGCCTGACAGGCGAGGTGATGACGCTGGCCAAAGGGTACCGGCTGGGTGAACCCACGGAGCGCCTGATTGAGGACAAAGGGCTGTCAGGGTTTGTCGCTGCGGCACGGGAGTTGCTGGCGACCTTCGGCGACAGAATCCAGAGCCCGGTGGACTTCGCCATTGACGACGGGGGGCGCAGAGAAATCCGCCTGGATGACCTTCCCGTGCCCCATCTGCTGGTGGACATCGGGGAGGAGACGATTGCCCGGTACACGCAGGTGATTCAGGGCGCGGCGACCATCTTCGTCAACGGGCCTGCGGGCGTGTACGAGAAGCCGGTGAGCGCGAAGGGCACCGAGCGGCTGTGGAACGCCATCGCCGACGCGCCCGGGTATTCTGTCATCGGCGGGGGCGATAGCGTCGCGGCGGGCGCCAAGTTCGGCGTGTTGGAGCGGATGGGCTACGTGTGCACGTCGGGCGGCGGCATGGTGCGCTTCCTGTCGGGCCAGGAGTTGCCGGTGGTTACGGCGCTGCGGCGCGCCGCGCAGCGGTATCTGGAGAAAACTGCATGAGCGACAGGACGGTGATCGCGCTCCCATTCGGGCGGGGGAGCGTATCGGCGCAGATTCCCCCGGGGAACCTGCTCGGCATCTTCCCGCCGCGGCCTTTGGGGACGGCGGCCGGGGACGAGGGCGAGTTGATTCGGGGCGCGCTGGCGAATCCCGTCGGCACGCCGCGCTTGCGTGATTTGGCGCGGCGCGGGCAAAAGGTGGTGATTGTCGCCAGCGACCTGACCAGGCCCTGCCCGTCCGAGCGGCTGCTGCCGCCGATCCTGGATGAACTGTCGGCTGCCGGCGTGCGCGACGAGGACGTCACCGTCGTCATCGGCCTGGGCTTGCATCGGCCGATTACCGAGGCGGAACGGATGGAGGCCGTCGGCGAGGCGGTGTTCCGGCGCGTGCGAGTCGTGAACCACGATGTCAACGATACCGTCCCGCTGGGCCGCACGTCATTCGGCACGCCGGTGGAGGTTTTCCGCGGGGTGGTGGAGGCGGATTTTCGGCTGTGCCTGGGCAACGTGGAGTTCCACTACTTCGCGGGCTATTCGGGCGGGGCCAAGGCTATCGTGCCGGGCTGCGCGTCGGAGGCGACGGTAACGGCGAATCACGCCATGATGGTGCGACCGGAGGCGCAGGCAGGCCGCCTGGAGGGCAATCCGGTCCGCGCTGACCTGGAAGAGGGCGCGGGCATGGTGGGCGTGGACTTCGTGCTGAACGTCGTGGTGGATGGCGAGCATCGCATCACGCAGGCGGTGGCCGGCGACGTGCGGGCGGCCCACCGCGTGGCGTGCGAGTGGGTGGCGCAGCGGGGCATGGTGCCGATTCCCAGCCTGGCCGACATCGTGCTCGTCAGCGCGGGCGGTTATCCCAAGGATGTGAACCTGTACCAGGCGCAGAAGGCGCTGGACAACGCCGCCTATGCGGTGAGGCCGGGCGGGATCATCATCCTCGTGGCCGAGTGCGCCGAGGGGTGCGGCAATCGGACGTTTGAGCAGTGGATGACGAGCGGGGACACGCCGGCGGCCCTTCTGGCACGGATTCAGGAGCGGTTTGTGCTGGGTGGGCACAAGGCGGCAGCGGTGGCGGTCGTGGCGCAGAAGGCGCAGGTTTTTCTGGTGTCGCCGAGCATGGCATCGCTGCGGCTGGTGGGCGTGGAGAATTACGACTCGCTGGACGCGGCGTTGGATGAGGCGTGGAGGCGCTTGGGCCGGGGCGCGAAGGTGCTTGTGCTGCCGGAGGGTGGCTCGGTATTGCCCCAGCCGCCGGCGGGGTAGGGGGATGCTTGACATACAGCGGTTCCTGTTGTATACTATGGATAATCGATTATCGATAATCCTTCTGCCCCCACTCCGTGTAGTCTGGCGGAATACTGTAGAAACTCGCTATGGTCATGAAACCTGAAGGTGGTGCAGCAGCATTGGAAAGGCATCGCCGGGCGGCGGTGCTCGTAGGGCAGAATTGGCAATTTGCCCTACGGGAGTGCGCCGGACATGGGCTTTCGTCGGCAGTACTGTTGGGGCCATCGCGGCACGACACATCGGGCGCGTTCCCTCTCCTGATACGCTGACATGAAGATGTGAGTGCTCTGCTGGAGGAGCGAAATTCAACAGAAACCGCCGTTGCGCTTCGTTCTCGCCGGGGCGCAGCGGAACCGATAGCGTTTACAGGCCAATGGCGCAGCGGGGACAGCGAGAGTCTCTCCGCCAGAAAATCCAAAAACAAGGAGGTTACAGGATGGGCGACTCCAACAAGGTGCTGGCAACGTTCTTCGGCGACAAGGATTTCCCCGTGCAGTGGGCAAGCGAGGAGGAAAAGCAACTTTTCTGGTTCTACGATGACACCCATTGCCCCTATCCCATCTCCCCCATGTACTTCTCCATCGGCGGGTGGTGGGGGCCAACCTGCGAGTACATGTACCGTCGCTTTGGCGCGCCCTTCGGCAAGGGCTGGATCGGCAAGAAGATCAACGGGTACGTGTACAGCGCTATCGTGCCGCGCGACCCCGACGAGGCCGCCAAGATCGCGCCGTACTACGTGATGGTGATGTCGACCTACGCGCAGGAGTTCACCAAGTGGTGGGAGGAGCGGTATCTGCCCGAAGTCAAGCGCAACTTTGAGTACCTGGACAACTTCCCCACCGAGACGGCAACGCTGCCGGAATTGATGATCTTCCTGGAAGAGGCGCTGGATATCCAGGAGCGGCACTTCCGCCTGCACTGGATTCTGAACCTGGCGCAGTTCCAGGCGTCGCTGAATTTCCAGGCCGCGGTGGGTGAGGTCATCGGCCAGGTGGACCCCGCCCTGATGGGCCGCATTCTCATCTCGGTCAAGGACCGCAACTGGGACTCCATTGAAAGCCTCTGGCGGCTGAAGGAGAAGGTCAAGGCGGATGCGGATCTCAAGGTGGCCTTCCAGAAGGGCGAGACCGCGGCGGCGATCATCCCGTTGCTGGAGAAGACGGCAAAGGGCAAGGCGTTCCTGGAGAATGTCCACAAGTGGGCCAAAGAGTACGGCGTCAAGCCCCTGCATACCCACGAGTACATCAACAAACTGTGGGTAGAGGACATCACGCCGGTGGTGGAGACCATCAACGGCTATCTGGCGACCGACTACGACTTTCCGTCGGCGTACAAGGCCATCGTGGATGACCAGGCGAAGGCAATGGATGAACTGCGCGCCCTGATTCCGGCCACGGCTACGAAAGAGCAGCGCGAGAAGGTAGAGAACGCCATGGCGCTGGCGGTCAAGATGATGCCGTTGACGCCGGACCACCACTTCTACTTTGACCAGGGCACGTATGGACGCATGCGCCTGGTGTTCCTGGCCATCGGGCGGCACCTCAAGAAGATCGGCCTGCTGGACGATCCGGAGGACATCTTCTACCTGGAGTACGAGCAACTGCGCTGGTACGTGGCGAACCCGAAGACCGAGAGCAACCCGAACGGGTTTGACGGGAAGGCGGTCATCAAGCAGAACCGCCGCGCCCGCGAGGAGGCGTGGAAGGTGCGCCCGCGCGACTGGGTCGGCACGGCAACGCAGTGGTCCATGTACGAGGAGCCGTATCACACCCTGTGGGGGTGGCCGCAGAAGTTTGAGCGCGAGAAGGAGGCCGCCGCTCCCAAGGGCGTTGTCAAGGGGTTGGCGGCTGCTGCCGGCGTGGCCGAGGGCACGGCGCGCATCGTGATGGGGCCTGAAGACTTTGACAAGGTCAAGAAGGGCGAGATCATGGTGTGCGTCATGACGAACCCGGCCTGGGTGGTGGTCTTCACGAAGATCGCGGCGGTGGTCTGCGACGCGGGCGGCGTGCTGGCGCACCCGGCGGTGGTGGCGCGCGAGTTCGGCATCCCGGCGGTGGTCGGCACGTCCGTGGGCACGCGCACCATCAAGACGGGCGATCGCATCCGCGTGAACGGCAACACGGGCGTGGTGGAGATTCTCGGCTAGGCCCGCTGTTCCCGGCCTGGCTCGGCCGGAGAGGTGGCGGGTCTGGGGCGCGGCTCCAGGCCCGCCGCTTTGTCCTGGGCAGGTATACCCTGGGGTTGGAGGTTATGGACTAGATGGAACGGTTGAAAGGCGGCTACAGTGGCGTGGCGCTGTGGCTGGATCTGACGGCAGGGGTTGTGCGCAAGGAACCCCTGGACGAAGCCCTTGCCCTGAACTACATCGGCGGGCGCGGTTTCACGTCGCGTCTGCAGTATGACTTGATTGAGCCGGTGGTGGATCCGCTGGGGCCGGACAATGTGCTGATCATTGCGCCAGGCGTGCTCACGGGCACGACGGCGCCCTCGTCGGGGCGATTCACCATCGGGGGGCGGTCCCCGCTCACAGGAATCCTGGGCGATGCCAATTCGGGCGGGATGTGGGGGGCGGTGCTGCGTCGGGCCGGCTACGACATGATCGTGGTTCGCGGGCAGTCGCCGCGGCCTGTTTACCTGTGGATTGACAACGACCGCGTGGAACTGCGGGATGCTCAGCATCTTTGGGGCAAGGATACGCACGAAGCCGAGCAACTCATCCGCGAGGAGATGGGCAAGACGGCGAGCGTGGCGTGCATCGGACAGGCGGGCGAGAACCTGGTGAAATTGGCCGGGTTCATCGCCGATGGCGAGCACGCGGCGGCGCGCACGGGGCTTGGGGCGGTCCTCGGCTCCAAGCGGCTCAAGGCCATCGCCGTGCGGGGGACGAGGGGTGTGCCGCTCCACGACCCGGCGCGATTCAAGGAATTGTCCGATGAACTGACCGAGTTGCTCAAGCAGGACAAGCGGAGCGGGGTGGAACTGCCCACGTATGGCACAACGGCGCTTCTGCGGCATCACATGGCGTTGGGCGGGCTGAACACGCGCAATTTCCAATCGGGCGTCTTTGAGGGCGCCGATGAGATTGACGGGGACGCGCTGAACGCGCGCTACCTGGTGCGCCCCACGGCCTGCTACCGCTGCCCGTGCAAGTGCGACCGCTACAGCGAGGTGCGCGAAGGCGAGTTCGCGGGGGTGGCCGTGGGCGGGCCGGAGTACAGCACGCTGGTGGCCTTCGGCTCGGCGGTGGGGAATAGCAACCTGGCTGCCATCCTGAAGGCCAATGACATGTGCAATCGCTATGGCCTGGACACGATTGAAACGGGCAATCTCATCGCCTTTGCCATGGAACTGTACCAGCGCGGCATCCTGACGCGGGAGCAGGCCGACGGGCTGGACCTGACCTGGGGCAACTACCACGCCGTTCTGGAGATGATAGACCGCATCGCGTTTCGGCAGGGGTTGGGCGACCTGTTGGCGGAGGGGATTGCCCAGGCGGCGCAGGAAATCGGCCACGGGGCCGAGCGGTACGCGGTGCACGTGAAGGGGATGACGCCGCCGCCGTTGGATCCGCGCTCGGTGAAAGTGTACAACTTCCGCTATGCCGTCGCGTCGCGGGGAGCGGACCACCTGCGCATCTCCGCGCCAGGGGCTTACGGCCTGGACGCGCTGCCGCCGGATGAGGCCGCTGCCAAGTTGAAACTCTGGGAGAGCATCGTTACCATCCCGGACCTGATGGGCGTGTGCAAGTTCCCGTACTCCTACTACGCCGAGACGCCCGATTTGACGCTGCGAAAGATGTTGCATATCGTACCGGGCCTGTATTCGGCGGCGACGGGCCTGGAGGTAACGGGCGATGACCTGCTCCGTGTCGCCGAGCGCGTCGCCAATGTGGAGCGCGCCCACAACGCGCGACTGGGCATCGGCGCGAAGGATGACACGCTGCCGCCGCGCTTCACGGAAGACGCGATGCCGGAAGGCCCGGCGGAGGGCAGGGTGTACGACATCTTGGACGCGCTCAAGCCGGCGTGGTATCGGGCGCATGGCTGGGATGTGGAGACCGGGCTCCCGACGCGAGCCACGCTGGAGGCGCTGGGCCTGGCCGACATTGCCCAGGACTTGGAGCAACGCGGCATCCTGCCCGCGTGAACGGCGCGGGTACGGCCGAACGAATCGTCTGGAGGAGATATGACAAGGCTCATTGATCTCAGCATGGAAGTCAGCAAGGATATGGTTGTGTTCCCCAGGGTTGCGCCGCCTATCATGGCGATGCTGGAGAGTTGGGAGGAGTTCGCGACGAACATCGGCGCGGCGAAATATGGCGCGACCTGGCTCACGGCCCACTACGTCGTTGTCCTGGGCGATCATGTGGGCACGCACGTGGATTCGCTGCGCCACATGCGGAACGACGCCCCGGGCCCGGACGGCATCCCGCTGGAGTACTGCTACGGCGACGGCGTGGTGCTGGACTTCAGCGACAAGCCGGTGGGATACGGCATCACGCCCGCGGACTGCGAGGCCGAACTGAAGCGCATCGGGTATCGCCTGAAGCCGCTGGACATCGTGCTGGTGAAGACGGGTGCGTCGCGGTACAATACCGAGCAACGCTACCTGACCGACCACTGCGGCATGACGGGCGAGTCCACCGAGTGGCTGCTGGACCAGGGCATCAAGATGGTGGGGATTGACGCGCCGACATGGGATCGCCCGGTCAAGTCCATGTTTGAGACGAAGGAGTTCTGGCCGGGGCACCTGGTCATGATGCGCCGCGAGTACTACCACCTAGAGAATCTGGCGAACCTGGACGCCATCCCGCGTCCGTTTGGGTTCAAGGTGTCGGTGTTCCCCATTAAGTGGAAGGGCACGACGGCCGCACCGGTGCGCGCCGTGGCGATTCTGGACGAGTAGGCTGCATCCGCACATTCGGGGCGCAGGGGAATGGTCTTCGTTCCGTTGCGCCCTTTTTCGGGCGATGGGAGGCGCGAATGCCCAGGTACGTGGCGATTCTGGCGTCTCTAGACACCAAGAGTGAGGAAGCCGCCTTCCTGCGCGAAGTGGTGGAGGCCGAGGGCGCGCAGCCGCTCGTCGTGGATACGGGCGTCCTGGGACGGCCCGGCATTCCGGCGGATGTGGCGCGGGAAGAAGTGGCGCGCGCCGCAGGCACGACGCTGGACGAAATTATCCGCCGCGGCGACAAATCCCATGCGCTGGTCGCCATGGCGGAGGGCGCGGGCCGCATTTTGCTGCGCCTGCTGGCGGAGGGGCAGTTGGGCGGCGTTCTGTCCGTCGGCGGGTCGCGCGGCACGGCGCTGGGTACCCGCGTGATGCAGGCGCTGCCGGTTGGCATCCCGAAACTGATGGTGTCCACCATGGCGAGCGGGCCGAATCCGTTTGGGCCCTACGTCGGCACCAAGGACGTTACGCTCATGCATTCGGTGGCCGACATCAGCGGGGTGAATTCGGTAACGCGGCCGATCTTCGCCAACGCGGCACGGGCCATTGCCGCCATGAGCAAGGCCGGCGCTCCCGTCGCCAAAGGCAAGCCCCGCGTTCTGGCGGCGACGATGCTCGGCGCGTCCACCGCTCTCGTGGAGCAGATTCGGCGGGCGATGACGACGCCGCAGTGTGAAGTCATCGCGTTTCACGCGGTGGGCACAGGCGGTCGGGCCATGGAGGAACTCGTGGCGCAGGGCCTCATGGATGGCGTGTTTGACGTCAGCCCGACGGAACTCCTGGCGCACCTTGTCGGCGGGCCGTTCAGCGCGGGCCCGGACCGCATGCGCGCCGCGGGCGAGCGGGGCATTCCGCAGGTGGTGGCGCCGGGCGCGCTGGACTTCATCATTGAGGGGCCGCCCGAGTCGCTCCCAAGCCGCTACGCGGGCCGCAAGACGATGCGCCATACGCCCACCATCACCCTGGTGCGCTCGTCGCCCGATGAGATGCGCGCCGTGGCGCGGCTTATCGCCGAACGGCTGGCCGCGTCGCGCGGGCCTGCGGCGATTGTCATCCCCCTGCGGGGGTTCAGCGCCTTCTCCACCGAAGGGCAGCCTCTGCACGATGCGGAATCGGACCGAGCCTTTGTGGACGCCATTCGGAATCGCGCGCCGGCCCGGGTTGAGGTCGTGGAAGTGGACGCGGCGCTGAATGACCCGCTCGTCGCGGAAACTGCGGTGCGCTTGATGCGGGATATGGGCTGCGTGTAGCCCGTTGAGTGCTCTTCGGGAGGGCGCGCATGGCAAAGAAGATTGCGATCATCGGCACTCTGGATACCAAAGGCCCAGAGGTGGCCTACATTCGCGACCTCATTCGCGCCCGCGGGCGGGATACGATTGTGATAGACCCGGGCGTGTTGGGCCGACCGACGATTGCGGCGGACGTTTCGCGGGAGGAGGTGGCGCGGGCGGGAGGCGCGGACTTGGCGTCGCTCATCGCCGCGGGCGACAAGGGCCGCGCCATGCAGGTCATGATAGAGGGGACGACGACGATTCTGGCGCGGCTGTACGCGGAGGGCGAGGTGGGCGGGGCCATCGCCGTCGGGGGCGGGCAAGGGACTGCCATCGGCGCCACGGCCATGCAGGCATTGCCCATTGGCGTTCCCAAGGTCATGGTGTCCACCATCGCCAGCGGGCGCAACGTGTTTGAGCCCTATGTGGGGACGACGGACATGACGCTGATGCATTCGGTGGCCGACATCCTGGGCGTCAACGCCGTAACGCGGCGGGTCTTCGGCAATGCCGCGGCGGCGGTGGTGGCCATGGCCGATGCGAACGAGGCCGTGCAAGACTCGGGCAAGGTCGCCATCGGCGTTACGATGCTAGGCTTGACGACGCCATGCGTTCTACGGGCCAAGGAGCGCCTAGAGGCGTGGGGCTACGAAATCGTCGGGTTCCACGCCAACGGGACAGGCGGGCGCTGCCTGGAGCGGCTGGTGCGCGAGGGGCTCATCCAGGGCGTGATGGACATCAGTACGCAGGAACTGACGGGGCACGTGTGTCGGGGGCTGTTTGACGCCGGCCCGGAGCGGATGACCGCTGCGGCGGAGTTGGGGTTGCCGCTGGTGGCGACGCCGGCGGGCACCGACTACATCGTGCTGGGCCCGTTGTCCTCGCTGTCCGAGGAGCACAAGAAGCGCCCGCTGATTGTCCACAACCCGAACATCACCCTGGTGCGGACGGCGCGGGACGAGATGGCGGAGGTGGGGCGACTGATGGCGCGGCGGCTCAACGCGGCGAAGGGGCGGGCGGCCGTCCTCATCCCAATGGGTGGGTTCAGTTTCTCCGATAGGCCCGGCCATGCGTTCTATGACCCTGACGCCGACGCCGCGCTGGTGGAGGCGTTGGAAGCCGAACTCAATCCGCGGGTGGAACTGCGTAAGATTGGCGCGCATGTCAACGACGAGACCTTTGCGGATGCTGTGGCCGAGAAGATGCAGGCGTTCATGGAGGGGTAGGGATGGATGAGGCGTGGCTGCGAGCCGCCGAGGAGTTTGCCCAGGTCTCCAGGCGCGTGTGGGAGCGTGGTCTGGTGGCGGGGAGCGGCGGAAACATCAGCCTGCGCGTCGCGGGGACGGGGCTGGTGATGATCAAGCCCAGCGGCATGGCGGCCGTGGACTGCGCGCCGGAAGACCTCATCGGGCTTGATTTGAGCGGGCGCGTCCTCGTAGGAAAAGGAAAGCCGAGCAAGGATACCAACTTCCACCTGGGAATCTACCGCGCGCGCCCCGACGTGCACGGGATTGTCCACGCGCACGCACCCTGGGCCATTGCCCTGGGCCTGCTGGGCGACACGGAGTTGCCGCTGCTGACGACGCAGGCGGAGGTGAAACTGCGTCGGGTGCCGGTGCTCCCCTTCGCGCCATCGGAATCGGACGAACTGGAGGCGCTGGTGGTGGGGGCGTACCGCGAGGCCGACGTTGTCGCGGTGCTGCTGGCGCGGCATGGGCTGGTGGCGGCAGGGCCGACGCTGGCCGCGGCGGAGCAGATCGCCGAACTGGTGGAGGAGACGGCTCAGATCGCGCTCCTGGTGCGCATTGCGGGAGGACGCTGACCGCAGGTCGCTAGTCGGTGTCGTGGCCGGGGAACCAGTCGCGGAGGAAGGGATACTCGCGAATCAGATGCCGCACGGACTGCTCGCGAGGGCTGGGCTGTCCCACCTCATAGGATGCCGGGGTTGGGTATTCGGCCTGGCCCTGCAAAACGGGGTGCTGCTTGCGCTCCGGCCTCGTCATGCCAACGGAGGACAGGATGTCGGCCATCTGCTCCAGGCTTGCCAGGCTGTGGCCGGGCAGGAAGTCGTCTATGAAGGGCAGTGCCGCCACCATCCCGCGCTGGTCGGGCCGATAGCCGGGCGTGCCGAGGAGCGGGTTGAGCCAGATGAGGCGAAAGCAAGAGCGCTGCAGGCGGGCTACCTCGCGCCGCAGGAGGTCTATGTCGCCCCGGTCCCACCCGTCGCTGATGACGAGCACGACGGCGCCCCCACCTAGTACCCTCCGTGCCCATCGGAAGTTGAACGCCTTGAATGCCTCGCCGATGCGGGTTCCGCCGGACCAGTCCGACACCGCCTTGCCCATCTCGTCCATGGACTCGTCCACATCGCGATGGCGGAGGTGGTGCGTGATGCGGGTCAGGCGCGTGCCGAATACGAAGGCCTCCACCGGGACATCCTTCAGCCCGTGGGTCAGGGCGTGGATGAAGTGAAGGAGCATGCGCGAGTACCGCTCCATGGAGCCGCTGATGTCGCAGAGGATAACCAGCGGTCGGGGGCGTTGGACGCGAAGGCGGTGGGAGAGTTTCAGCGGCTCGCCGCCGCGCGACAGGTTGTCTCGGACGATGCTGCGCATATTGACGCGGCCCTTGGGGCCTGCGTGGTAGCGGCGCGTGCGGCGCTGCCCCAGTTTCCATCCCAGGCTGGCGATGGCGCGCTTGGCCTCTTGGATTTCCTCCCACGTCATCTCACCGAAATCCTTGTGCCGCAGGACTTCGGCAGGGCTGTAGGTCTGGGTGAATTTCTGTGCGGGCACCTGCTGCTCGCCATCGCCGTCCTGCGCGGCCAGTTCCGACGGCTCGTAGCGCACGGGCCCGGTCCGCGGCCCCTCAGCGAGGCGCTCGGGCAGGCGGGCGCGCTTGGCCTTGGCGGGCTTGGTGGGGTCGCGCTTCTCAGGGGGCGGCTGCATCTCCCAGAAGATGTGGAACGCCTGGTCAAAGACCGGCATGTCCTCGCGGCGGTTCACGAGGAGTGCGCGGGCGGCATAGTAGAACGAGTCGCGGTCGGTGATGGAGACGTAGCCCAGGGCCTTCACCAGGTCCAGCATCTGGCTGAGGCTCACATTCACGCCCATGAGCCGCAGGACACGCCCGAATTGCAGGACGTGCGCCAGGAGATGGCCGCCGTTCGGAAGCCCTTCCGAATCGCCAAGCCACTCCGCAAGGAGGTCCTCTGCGTAATCTGCGCTCATGGCATCGGTACCTGCCGGCATGGGCGGCGAGGGCATGCCCCCGCTAGCCGCCGCAAACGGGCGCTTCGTACCCGGCCTCGGGGTTGTACTCGGGCAGGCAGGGGTGCGGAGGCGCCATCTTCTTGTAGTCCGGCTCTTTGCCCTCGCTCTGGATGCGCGCGCGCAGGCGGGCGATCATCTTCTGGATGGGGCCGTTTCGCACCGTCTCAATGTCGTCCTGATACTTCAGCAATACGCCTAGCGTGTCGTTGACGATGTTCTCGTCCAGTTCATGGGCGTCCAGCGTAACCAGTGCCTCGGCCCAGTCCAACGTTTCGGCGATGCCCGGGACTTTGTACAGGTCCATGTGGCGGAGTTCCTGCACGAGGAGCACCAACTGCTGGGCAAGGTGCGAGGTTGCCTCGGGCACCTTCAGCATGACGATTTGGTATTCCTTCTCGGCGGTGGGGTAGTCTATCCAGTGGTAGATGCACCGCCGCTTGAGGGCGTCGTGAATCTCACGGGTGCGGTTGGAGGTGATGATGACGATGGGCGGTTCTTTGGCGCGGATAGTTCCGATTTCGGGAATGGTGATCTGGTAGTCGCTCAGCAGTTCCAGGAGGAATGCCTCAAACTCCGCGTCGGACCGGTCTAGTTCGTCAATGAGCAGGACAGGCGCTGTGCCGCGCTCGCTCAACTCAAAGGCCTGGAGCAGGGGCCGCTTGATGAGGTACTTCTCGCTGAACAGGTCCTGTTCAATGTCGCCGCCGCATTTGCCGTCCTGGGCCTCCAGCGCGCGGATGTGGAGCAACTGGCGCGCGTAGTTCCACTCGTAGATGGTGCTGTTCACGTCCAGCCCCTCATAGCACTGGAGCCGAATCAGCGGGCGGTCTAGCATCTCGGCCAGCGTCTTGGCGATTTGGGTCTTTCCGACGCCAGCCTCGCCTTCCAGCAGCAGCGGCTTGTGTAGCCGCAGCGTCAGGAAGAGCGACGTGGCCAGAGCCTGGTCGGCTACGTACGCGTGCTCCAGCAGGGCTTGCTGCAAATCTCTGATGGTGTAGAAGTCTTTGGCGGCCATAGTTTCCCTTCGGTAGTCGTTGTTCCTAGTCCCGTCGCGCCCGGGCCATGCCGGGCCGTCGGGAAAGGCAGAGCATTTGTCAACGATGGAATTATACGCCACAACGCGGAGCGCGTCAAGAAACGTAGAAACGGTCATGTTCACAACTCCCGATGCGAGGGCGGACGGGGTAGGAAACGTGCGGCGCACTTCCGAAGTGCGTCGCACGTACCCTATTCGCGCGGATTCGTGTTGTTCGTGGCTACAACCCTACCGAGATTCTTCGCGGCTTCGCCGCTCAGAATGACAGCACGCGCCAATAGGCTCGGGAACCGAACGTTTGGCGCGAGTCGGTTTCATCTTGTGTTGGTCTGCCCCGCACGCCGACTCCCCGCTCTGTCATGCTGAGCCGAAGGCGAAGCATCTCGGTCAGCGAGATTCTTCGCGGCTTCGCCGCTCAGAATGACAGCACGCGCCAATAGGCTCGGGAACCGAACGTTTGGCGCGAGTCGGTTTCATCTTGTGTTGGTCTGCCCCGCACGCCGACTCCCCGCTCTGTCATGCTGAGCCGAAGGCGAAGCATCTCGGTCAGCGAGATT
>JBBIHX010000069.1:0-13687 GCA_037446815.1 Caldilineae bacterium
ACGCTGCGGCGATTGCTTCGGGCGCTCCGCGCCCTCGCAATGACAAATACCAACAGACTCTGGAACCGAGTCCCCATCAGGAACGTCCTTGACGCCTCTTTGGATTCTCGCTATACTCGCCGTATCCTGGTGAAGGAGGCGGCCTATGGCACTGTACTGCAGCAGGGAAATCTTTGAGGCTTTGGAGGGGCTGGACTTTCCGGCGACGAAAGCGCAAATCATCGGGTACGCCACTCAGCGCGATGCGTCCGAGGCCGTTCTCATCTCGCTGAACAGCCTGCCGGATGGCGTGGAGTTCAAGGACATCGGCGCGGTGTGCGACAACGTGAGCATCGTCTGCTCGCTGGACGTGTACCGGGCGTTGGAGGGCATTCGCTTCCCCGCCACCAAGCCCGAACTCCTGGCCTACGCCGTGAACCGCAACGCGCCGGAGAGCGTCCTGGCGGCCCTGCGCGCGCTGGCCCCCCGGCATCGCTACCTGAGCATCGGCGAGGTGTGCAGCAATGTCCTCGTCGTGGAGGGGGAGGAAGTCCTCGCCAATGTTACCATCAGCGCGGTGTACGAGGGCGGGGTGTTCCGCCCCTTGGAGAGCGTCCCCTTTCCCGAGGGCTTGCGCGTGCGGCTGATTGTGGAGCCGCTCGGCAAAGCGTAGCGAGGTGCGTATGCGACAGCGCAGGGGTTGTCTTGAGGGCCTTCTCCAGATGTTCCTGCTCACGGCCGCTTTTGACTGGCTGGAGAAGCGGTTTGGCTTCGGTCGCGGCGCGTCGTGCACCGGCTGCGGCTGCGGGATCATCCTGCTCATCATCTTCCTGATCCTGCTCTGCAACATCGTGGGCGGGACGGACTGGTTCCGCCTGAAGGCGCTGCTGCCGTGAGGGTGGAGCGGCCATGCGGGTAGCGGTCTCTGAGGAGCGCCTGGAGACGCGCGGGCATACCGATATTCTGGACATCACGGGCCGCGTGCAAGCCGCCGTGGCCTCGGCGGGCATCGTCAACGGCGTTGCCATCGCCTTTGTGCCCGGCTCCACGGCCTCCATCACGACCATTGAGGACGAGCCCGGGCTTCACGCCGATTTGCGCGCGGCGCTGGAGCGGTTGGCGCCCGAAGGCGGCGCATACCAGCACGACCGCCGCTGGGGCGATGGCAACGGCTATGCCCACGTGCGGGCCGCCGTTCTGGGGCCGTCGGTGGCCGTGCCGGTGCAGGGCGGGCGGCTGATGCTGGGCACCTGGCAGCAGATCGTGCTGGTGGATTTTGACAACCGTCCTCGCACCCGCCGCGTGGTGATTCAGGTCATCGGCGAGTGAGCACATGCCTTCCCGCCGCGTTTTGCTCGTTGCAGTCGCCATTGCGGGCATCGCGCTGCTGGTCTATCTGCTGACCCTGGCGCCCGGCGTGGGGTTCACCGACAGCGGCGAATTGACGGTCGCCGCGCACACGCTGGGCATTCCCCATTCGCCGGGATTCCCGCTGTACGTCTTGCTGGGCTGGGCGTTCGGGCATTTGCCTCTGGGCGCGGTCGCGTGGCGGCTGAACCTGATGTCGGCCTTCTGGGCGGCGCTGGCCGTCGGCGGGTTCTTTCTGCTGGCGTGGCGCACCCTGCCGGAGGAGCCGCTCCACGAACCCCAGCGACCGTGCGTGAAGAAACGGGAAGTCCTTCGCGTGGATGCGCGCGATTCGCGGTTGGCTCGCGTTCTCGCCGCCGGGTGCGCGGCGCTGTGCCTGGCCTTCGGCATCACGCTGTGGAACTGGGCCACCGTGGCCGAGGTGTACACGCTGCAGGCGGCGGTGGTAGTCGCCATGCTGCTGGCGGTGTCTGCGGCATTGGGCGGGGGCGGGCGATGGGCGTGGCTCGCCGCGGGGCTGTGCTTTGGCCTGGGGCTGGCGAACCACCACGTGACGACGCTGGTCTTCGCGCCGGCGCTCGCATTCCTCGTGCTGGGGTCCCGCGAGCACAGGCGCGCCTTGGCCCGCGGCTGGCTCCCCGCGGCGCTGGGGCTTTTGCTCGGCCTCGCGCTCTACCTGTACCTACCCATCCGCGCCGCGCAACAACCGCTGCTGAATTGGGGCAACCCCGTCAATCTTCGGCGCTTGTGGTGGCACATCACGGGCAAGCAGTACCAGGTCAACCTCCTGGCAGTGCCGCCGGATGAGATTCTAGCGAACCTGTCCTTCGGCTTGCGCCTGTGGTGGGGGCAGTTCACGCCGCCGGGGTTCCTGCTGGCCGCGTGGGGGCTAGTGGCGTTGTGGCGGCGCGATCGGCGGGCGGCGCTGTTCGGCCTCCTCGTCGTGCTGGTGAATGTGGCGTTCGCGTCGCACTATGACATCGCCGAGGACAGCGACGCCTACTACCTCCCCACGTTCCTCATGACGGCCCTGTGGCTGGCCTGGGGCGTGCACGCGGGGCTGGCGTGGCTTCGTGGCAAGGGCGCGCTGCCCGCCGAGCGGTCGTCCGCGTCGCAGGGTCGCCGCAAACGCGGAGGGGGCGAGAGGCCAGGCGTGGCGCGCGGCGGAGCAAGGCGTTTCTCCTGGGCGGGTGGGTACGCCGCTGTGGCGCTGCTGGTGGCGCTGAATCTGGGCGTTCACTGGCGGCTGTGCGACAAGCATCGGCTGCACCTGCCCGAAGACTACGCGGCGCAAGCATTGTCGGAGTTGGAGACGGGCGGCACGCTCCTGACCCGCGATTGGCAGATGTACGCGCCCTCGCTGTATCTTCAGCATGTGGAGGGCCGCCGCCCCGACGCGCGCATCATTGACGTGGAGTTGGTGCGCCGCACGTGGTATCTGGACTACCTCGCGCGCCGGTATCCTGACCTCATGGTGCGATGCCGCGCCGAACTGGACGCCTACCGCGAGCAATTGTACCGGTTTGAGTACGATTTGCCCTACGACGCGGCGACGATTCAGGAGCGGTACATCGCCTTGCTGAACGCCTTCATCCGCGAGGGCCAGCCTGCACACGTAGGCCTGGACATGGAGGCGGGGGTGGGGGACGATTGGGTGGGCGTCCCGCTGGGGGTAACCATCGCACTGCGCCGCGACGATGTGTTCCAGCCGTATGATACGGCGGGCGTGCGCGGGCGCGGACTAAACGATGGCACGATTCCCGTGGATGCCGTGGTCAAGAAGATTCGCCGCACCTACGCGGCGGTGCGAACATACCGGGGCGTTTACTTGGCCCGCCACGGGCGCGCCGACGATGCGCTGGGCGCATGGGACAAGGCCGCGCAACTGGATCCGGAATACGCGCTTCCGCATCGGCTGGCGGGAGACCTGTACGCGCAGACGGGCCGCATTCCCGAGGCGCGGGCCGCCTATGAGCGCGCCCTGGCCGTCAACCCGCGGGACGCGGCGGCGCAACAGGGGCTTCAAGCCCTCGGCGGCACGAGGCAATAGCCTCTTGCAGGGCTAGGCGAATGGGCGTGTAGGTCAGCCCGAGTTCGCGCTCCGCCTTGCTCCCGTCAAATCGGAACCCTTCGCGCGTCGTGCGCATGGCGTCCACGGAGATGACCCACCCTCGGTCGCGCGACATGCCCCACGTTGGCGGCCGTTTCACCCGATCGGCGATGTAGGTGAGCGCGCCCGCGATGGCCATGATGACCGGCCCGGGCAGGCGCAGCCGCGGCATGGGCGCGCCCGACAGTTCGCTGATGAGGGCGCTGTATTGCCGATTGGACAATTGCTCCTTGCCGAGCAGGTACTTCTCGCCGATATTGTTCGGCCTCGCCAGCGCCCGCGCGATGCCGTCGGCCACGTCGCGCACGTGCACGTAGGTGAACACCGCGTCGTCAAAACCGGTCGCCGGGATGCGCCCGCGCAGGAAGTCGCGGATGTAGAGGCCCGTGAATTTGGGGTCGCCAGGCCCCAGCACCACGCCGGGGTAGATGACCACCAGCGGCAGGCCGCGCTTCTCGTGGAGTTCCCACGCGACGAGATCGCCCGCGTATTTTGTCTCGGCGTATTCGCTGAATCGGACGGGGCCGACAGGGGTCTCCTCGGTGAAAGGGCATTCGGCGGGGCGTCCGTACACGGCGGCGGTGCTGATGTGGACGACCTTGGCGACGCCCGTCTCCAGGGCGCTCTCCATGACGTTGCGCGTCCCGTCTATGTTGACGGCGGCGTACAGGGAGCGGTCGGGCTGCCAGAAGGAGTACAGGTTGGCCAGGTGCACGGCCCAGTCGCAGCCGCGCATCGCCGCGAGCACCGAGTCCTTGTCCAGCACGTCGCCGATGACGACGGTCGCCCCGCGCTCGCGGAGCCAGGCGGGGTCGCTCGTCCTGCGCACCAGGCACACGAGTTCGTGCCCGTCCTGCATCAGGCGGGTTACCGCGTGCCTGCCGATGAATCCCAGCGCGCCGGTGAGAAAAACCCTCATGCGCGGGGGTCGGTTCCATCTTGTGTTGGTGAAACGCATGGACACTCTCCTCGTGTGTCGTTGCGAGCGAAGCGAAGCAACCTCACGCCCCAGAGATTGCTTCGGGCGCTCCGCGCCCTCGCAATGACAAATACCAACAGACTTTGGAACCGAATCATGCGCGGCTCCTTGTCGCCTGTGCTATGCCTCCGATTCCGGCGCGGCCTGCACGGATGAGACCCGCGCGCCGTTCAAGAACACGAGGGAGCCGAGGAAGCCGATGAGCATGATGGCGGCCCCCGTGTAGTAGGGCATGTGGTAACTGATGCTGAACACGGCCCCGCCCCACAATGGCCCTGCCACTCGCCCCAGGCTCATGAACGACTGCTGGATGCCCATGGCGGTGCCCTGGCCGGTCTCCGCCCGCTTGGAGATGTAGGACGAAAGCGCGGGATTCAAGAACGCACTCCCGAGGTTCTGCACGGCGACGAACAGGATGAGCGTTGCCAGGTTCGTCGCTCGCGTAACCAGCAGGTACCCGACGGCCGTCATGAGCAGGGCCGTGCGGCTGACCCAAATCTCGCCCCATCGGTTGACGGCCTTGCCCACGACCACGCCCTGGAGCACAACGCCGATGATGCCCACGACGGTGAATACAGTGCCCACCTCGGCGCTGCCGAAGCCCAATTTGGCCTCCACGAACAGGGCGAACATGGATTCCAGGTTGCCCATGGCGAAGGCGATGAGGAACGACAGGAAGAAGACGTAGCCCAGGCGGCCCTTGAGCGCGGCCCACAGCGAAGGCCGTCGTGCTCGGTGCGCGCGCTCGGTGCGGCGCTCGGGCGGCAGCGACTCGGGGAGCATGAAGAAGGCGAAGGCCGCGGTGAGGAACCCAAGCCCGCCGGCCACGAGAAACGGCACGCGGAAACTCAAGACGCCGAGGTAGCCGCCGAGGGCCGGCCCGAAGATCATGCCGAGGCCCATGGCCGCGCCCATCAGCCCCATGCCGCCGCCCCGCTCTCGCTCGGAGGTGGAGTCGCCGATGTAGGCCATGGCCGTGGGCAGGGTGGCCGAGGTCAGGATGCCGCCCAGGATGCGGGCGGCGAACAGCATCCACAGGCGGGTGGACATGGCGAACATCAGGAACGTCAGGCCGAAGCCCAGCAGCCCCAGCAGAAGCACAGGGCGCCGCCCGACGCGGTCGGAATATCGGCCCCAGATGGGGGCGAAGATGAACTGCATCAGGGAATACGACGCCATGAGCGAGCCGAGGTGCACGGACGTGGCCCCCATGGATTCGGCGAAGTAGGGGAGGATGGGGATGATGATGCCGAACCCAATCATGACGATGAATAGGCCGACGAACAGGATCAGGATTTGACGGTTTTTCACAGGCAGTCCTTGTGTAGATTATGTTGCGACGCGAATTGTATGCCCACGCGGGCGGGCTGTCAATTCATGTGAGCGCGCGGCGGGCCTGGTGTATTCACGGATTACACGGATTGCCCGGAGGTGGAGCAAAACGGGCGATTTGCTCCACGAGGTTCTTCGGCGCTGCGTGCGCCAGAATGACAGCAGGCGCCGGCAGATCTTGGAGCCGCGCCGCCGCGCCCTCCTGACCCAGTTTGCCAATCTGATGAGTTCCCGTATAATGAGGGTTCAGACTAATACCTGGGGGATGTATGAGGGCCGATGGCACGTGGAGAATCTGTCTGGCGGCGTTCCTGGCCGCGCTGATGATGCTGTCTGCGGCTGGCCCCGCCGTGGCGCAGCAGCCTGTCCGCATCCAGGCGATGACGGTCTCGCTCTGGCCGGAATACGATCAAGAGGGCGTTCTGGTCATCTACCGCGGAACGCTTGCGGAAGATGTTCCTCTGCCGGCTACGCTTCGCTTCCTCATCCCGAAGGCGGCGGGCAAACCGGCCGCAACGGCGGGTGTGGATGCCACGGGGCAATACCGCTACCGCAGTTACCAACTCGCGGATGCGGGGGAGTTCCTTGAGGTAACCTATACCAATCCGTACCGCGAGTTCCAGATGGAATATTACTACAACCCCCTGGTGGTAACGGACACGCTGCGTTCGTTCGTGTACCAGTTCCAGGCCGACTACGCGGTGGACGACCTGACGATAGAAGTGAAGGAGCCGGCAGGGTCGCAGAACCTGAGCCTGACGCCGGTCGCCACGGGCACGGGCACGGACTTTGACAACCTGCCGCTCCAGAAGTATGCCCTGGGCGCGTTTGCGGCAGGACAGACGTTCTGGCTCGCCGCCTCGTATGAGAAGACAGACCCGCGCCTGACGTCGGAAATCCTGGGGTTGGCGCCTCCCGGCACGGCCCAGTTTGAGGATGTGGCGCAGCCGTCCGGCTCGCAGAACGTGGTCGCGTACATTCTGCTGGGCGCGGCGGGGACGCTCCTGCTGGGCGCGGCGGTGTACGCTATCGCCCAGAGCCGTAAGCGCCCCAAGCCGCAGCCGGCGCAGGCCCGCCCCGCGACGCGGGGAAAGCCGCGCCGCGCGACGCCGCAAAGGGCAGCGCCTGCCGCCGGATTCTGCCACCAGTGCGGCGCCCAACTGAAGCCGGGCGCCCAGTACTGCGCCAAGTGCGGCGCGAAGGTGAAAGGCCGATAGGCAGAAAAGTTGACAACCTTTGTCCGAAATGCTAAAGTAGCACCGCAGAGCCAAGAGGGCGCTCAAGCGAAGATGGATTCCGCTTCCTCGGCAGCCTCTCTGCGACGCTGCGGTGAGAACGCTGTTGGGTGGATGACGAAATGACAGAGAATCTTGCGAATGTTGCGGCGAAGCCGCGCCGCTCGGCCAAGCAGGTGAAGTTCCTGGCCGGCGGGGCCGTTGTGGTGCTGATTATCGCGTACCTCATTTTCTCTAGCATGCAGGGCGCGACGGCGACCTACCTGACCGTGAAAGACGTCAAGGCGGCCCCGCCCTCGGAGCGCCTCGTGCGCGTGAGCGGCACGGTCGTGGGCGATTCCATTGAGTGGGACGCCCACAACGTGATCTTGCGCTTTGAACTGGCCGACGACACGGGGAGACTCCCGGTCGTGTACAAGGGCGTTCGCCCCGACATGCTCCGCGACGGCGCGACGGCTACCGCGGAGGGCAAAATGGGACCGGATGGGACCTTCCAGGCGACCCAGATTCTCCTGAAGTGCCCTTCCAAGTACGAGGAGAAGGCGACAGAACAAGCCCCATCCAAGTAGATGGTGCGGGGCGCAGCCGTCCCCTCGGACGTCTCCGAGATCGCCACCGCGCGTCGTCGGCCGCAACTCATCTCTGACAGCAAGGGAGACCTACATTGAGCGCAGTTACTGTGGGCCAATGGGCCCTTTGGATTGCCCTGGCGATCGCCCTGTACGGGATGATCGCCTCCATCCTCGGCGCGCGGCAGCGCATCCCCGAACTGGTGCAGAGCGGGCGCAATGCGGTCATTGCCGTGGCCGCGTTGGCCGCCGTCTCCTCCGCCAGCCTGCTGTACCTTCTGCTCACGCGCAATTTCCAGGTGGACTATGTGTACCAGCACGTGAGCACGTACCTGCCGGTGCCCTACGTCATCTCGGCGTTCTACGCGGGGCAGGAAGGCTCGCTCCTGCTGTGGCTGCTCCTGTTGTCGGTGGCCGGCGCCATCGCCGTGCTGAACAGGCGCGACTGGAGCGAGGACCTGCTCCCCTACGTGGGGGCGGTGGTGTCGGGCGTGGCGGCCTTCTTCCTCTTGGTGCTTGCGACCCTGTCCAGCCCCTTCAAACTTTTGGCGACGAACCCCGGACAGGGCGTTGGCCTCAACCCGCTGCTGGAAAACCCGGGCATGATCTATCACCCGCCGACCCTGTTCATTGGCTACGCGGTGTACACCATCCCGTTTGCCTATGCGATTGCGGCGCTCGCCACGGGGCGGCTTGGCTCCGGCTGGGTGCGGGGCATCCGCCTGTGGAGCCTGTTCGCGTGGCTGTTCCTGGGCATCGGCATCCTGCTGGGCGCGCAGTGGGCCTACGTGGAGTTGGGCTGGGGCGGGTACTGGGCCTGGGACCCGGTGGAGAACTCCTCGCTCATCCCCTGGCTGGTGGGGACGGCCTTCCTGCACTCGGTGATGATGCAGGAGCGGCGCGGCATGTTCAAGCGGTGGAACATCGCGCTGGCGACGCTCACGTTCGCGCTGTGCGTCTTCGCCACGTTCGTAACGCGCAGCGGGCTGATTGAGTCGGTGCACGCGTTTGGCCGCTCGCCGCTGGGGTACTACTTCCTCGCATTCTTGTTTGTTGTCCTGGCCGTAACGGTTGCCCTTGCCATTTGGCGCAGGGAGGAGTTGACCCCCAAGCGCGAGATTGAAGCGTTCCTGTCCCGCGAGTTCAGTCTGCTGGTTACCGTCCTAGGCATGGTGGGCATCGGGCTGGCCGTGCTGTTGGGTACGCTCTACCCCACGCTGGCCGAGTCCCTTGCCGGGCAGCAACTTTCGGTCGGCCCGGCCTTTTATAGCCGCGTGTTCACGCCGCTGGGCGCGGCGGTGATTCTCGTCATCGCCATCTGCCCGCTGTTGGCGTGGGGCAAGTCGTCGCCCCAGCGGGTGCTCGGGGCCATGCTGTGGCCGGGCGTCATGGCCGTCGCGTTCGGCATCGCGCTGGCCGTGGCGGGGATTCGCCCGCTGTACGCCGTGCTGGGCTTCGCCCTGTGCGTGTTCGTCTTCACGTCGGTGCTGGTGGAGTTCGGACGGGGTTGGTTCGCCCGCAAGCGCATGACGGGCGAATCGTACCCCGTGGCCTTCTGGCGTCTGGTCAACAAGAATCATCGGCGCTACGGGGGTTACCTGGTACATCTGGCCACCGTCATCCTGGCGGCGGGCGTCATCGGTTCGTCGGTGTACAAGACCGATACGCAGATTTCCATGCGCCCGGGGGAGGCCATGCAGGTGCAGGGCTACACTTTGAAATACGCCGAGTACACTGTCCAGCCGACCGAGGCCAAGCAGCGGTTTGCCGTAACGCTGGAGGTGAGCAAGGGGAACCGCTCCCTGGGCCGCCTGACCGCGGAGAAAAACTTCCACTGGAACGTGGAGCAGTGGGTAACCGAGGTCGCCATACGGCCGGGGCTGGTGGAAGACCTGTACGTGATTCTTTCTGGCCTGGAGACCAACGGCTTGGCGACGCTCTCGGTCCAGACGCATCCGATGGTAACGTGGCTGTGGATTGGGGGCGGGCTGCTGTTCGTGGGAACGCTGTGGGCCATGTGGCCTCGCTCCGAGAAGAAACGCTCCACGGGGAGGGCGGAATGATGGGCGCGGTGCTGGTTGTGCTGATAACCCTGGCGGCGATCGCCTTTGTCGCCTATCCCCTGGTGCGCGGCATGCGCCAGCGGCCGATTCCGTCCATGCCCGATTTGGAAACCCAGGCGGTCTATGCCGACGCCGAGGAGATTGAACTGGACTTCCGCACGGGCAAACTGGATCAGGCCGAGTACGAGGCGCTCACGCAGAAGATCGCGGCGGCGACCGGCGACGAACTGGAGCGCCGCATTCAGGCGATGCGGAAGGCGCGCAAGCAAGCGGCGAAGCCTGCGGCGGCCGGGGCGAAGTGCCCACGCTGTGGCGCGCCCTACGATGCTGGCGACCGGTTCTGCGCTCGGTGCGGGGCAAGCTTGGCCGAGGCGCGAGTGTGCTCCAACTGCGGCACGCCCTACGATCCGGGCGACAAGTTCTGCGCCCGATGCGGCAAGCTGCTGTAACTGCCGCCGTCAGCCTGTGGCCTTTGGCCCTTGTGCTGTCGCGACGAACCACGCTGATTCTAGGAGAGAGATGGTGAAGAAGATGCTCGCCAGCCTCGCGCTGGCAATGCTGTTTTTGCTGGGGGCTACCTTGGGCGGCGCGGCGCAGACGCCGACGGCGTCGGGCACGCTCTCCGGCTCCGTCATCAACGGCACGGCGGGGGCGACACTGCCCGCGAATCTCACCGTTACCCTGCAGGGGTTCAAGGGCACCGAGTTGCTCCCGCCCCAGACGACCGTCGCCGACGCCGAGGGCCGATTCCAGTTCTCGGGCCTGGAGACGGGCGCCGACTACTCGTACATCGTGTACACCGAGTACCTAGGCATCCAATACGGCACCGACGCGCTGAAGTTTGAGGCCGACCAGAATCAACTGGAGGCCGACCTGTTCATCTACGAGACCACCACGTCGGACGAGGCCATCTCCATCGCGCGCATCCACTTCATCATCACCGCGTCCGAGGGGGCGCTGGTGGTGGACGAGGTGCAGTCGTTCTCCAACAGCGGCGACCGCACGTACATTGGCGCCGAGCCGCCGGCGGGCGCGCAGCGAACCACGGTGCGCTTCGCCCCGCCGCCCCAGGCCCAGGATGTCCAGGTGGACGAGGGGGCGAATGTGGGCCGCTTCGTCCAGACCGCCGACGGCTACGCCGACACCCTGCCGGTTGTCCCAGGCCAGAGTACCTTGCAGGTGATTCTCTCGTATGTCATTCCCTACGACGCGGCTTCTACACTGCTTACCACGACATTCCTGTACCCGACCAGGGCGGTCAACGTGTTCCTGTCCGATTCGGGCGTGGAGATGTCCAGCCAGCAGATGATCCTCATGGGGCAGATGGGGACAGGCGCGCAGGCGTACATCGGCTACGTGGGCCAGAACTTCGCCAAGGGGGACACGCTGACGCTGGAGTTCAAGGGCAAGGTCGCGACCGGCGCGCCGACGGCGACGCCTTCGGGCGGCCTGTCCACGACGGGCTACGTGCTCATCGCGGGAGGGCTGGTGCTGCTGCTGGTGGCGCTGGCGGTGGCGTATCCGGCGCTGCGGCGCAAGGGCGAGGCCGCGCCGTCGGAAGAGGCGGCCATGCCCTGCGACGATGAGTGCGAGGAACTGCTGGCTGCCATCGCCGACCTGGACGACCTGTTTGAGGCCGGCGAACTGGACGAGGAGACGTATCGCCGACGGCGGCAGGCGCTCAAGGCCCGCCTGTTGGAAATCCAGGAGGGGGCGCAGGAGTAGCGCGACATGATTCAGGTGCGCGGGTTGACCAAAGCCTTCGGGCCGAAGAAGGTGCTGCGGGGGATTGACCTGGACGTGGGCCAGGGCGAATTCCTCACCCTTGTCGGCCCCAACGGCGCAGGCAAGACGACCCTGCTGCGCATCCTGGCGACGTTGAGCCGCGCCACCGGCGGCGACGCCCTCATCGGCGGCGTGTCCGTCGCCGAGCATCCGGCCCAGGTGCGGCGGAGCATCGGGCTGGTCTCCCACCGCACGCTCCTCTACGACGACCTGACGGCGGTGGAGAACCTCCAGTTCTACGGCCGCATGTACGACGTGCCGAACCTCAACGCGCGTATAGAGGAAGTGCTGCGCCAGGTGAATCTCTACTACCGTCGGCATGACGCCGTGCGCACCTATTCGCGCGGGATGCAGCAGCGCCTGTCCATCGCCAGGGCCATCCTGCACGACCCGCAGGTGATGCTGATGGACGAGCCGTACACGGGGCTGGACGTGCAGGCGACGGCCATGCTGCGCGCGGTGTTGCAGGAGTTGGCGGCCAGCGGGCGCACGGTCATCATGACGACCCACGACCTGGAACTGGGGCTGGAGGTGGCCGACCGCGTTGCCATCCTGTCGGGAGGGCGAATTGGCTTCCAGGGGCCTGCCAAAGGCATGGACGTTCACGAATTCCGGCGCATCTACGCCGAGCAGGTGGCGGGGTGAGGCGATGAACTTCCTGCGCAAGGTGGCGGCGGTAGCCTGGAAGGACTTGCAGGCGGAGTGGCGCACCCGCGAGGTGTTCAGCGCCATGTTCGTCTTCGCCCTGCTGATCCTCATCATCTTCAATTTCGCGCTGGAGTTGCGGGCCGAGAACGCGCGGGTGCTGGTGCCGGGCATCTTGTGGGTGGCATTCACGTTCGCGGGCATGTTGGGCCTGAACCGCTCGTTCATCCAGGAGAAGGATCGCGGCTCGCTGGAGGGGTTGCTGCTTTGCCCCGTGGACCGCAGCGCGATATACTTGGGCAAGATGCTGGCCAATTGGGCGCTGATGGCGCTGGTGGCCGTGTTCATCCTGCCCGTGTCCTTCGTGCTGTTCAACCTGTCCTTCGGGGCGCTGCCGATGATCGTAGTGGTAACGGCGCTGGGGACGTTGGGGTTTGCGGGCGTGGGGACGCTGTTCTCGGCCATGGCGGTGAACACGCGGGCCAGGGAAGTGATGCTGCCGCTGCTGCTGTTTCCCGTGGCCGTGCCGCTCATCATCTCGGCGGTGAAACTGACGGCGGGGATTATGGACGGACTGGCCGGGGCGGAACTGGCCCGATGGTGGCAGTTGCTGGTGGGGTTTGACGCAATCTTTTTCACCCTTTCGTTCGTTACGTTTGACTATGCAATTGAGGAGTGAACCATGGCACTGCGGAAAGACGGCTGGCTGTGGGCGCTGGGGATTCTCGCGTTCGCCGGGATGCTGGCGGCGGGTTACCTCGCTCTGGTGTGGGCGCCGCCGGCGGAGGGGTTCGTCGGGCAGGCGGAACTGGCCCAGCGCATCTTCTACTTCCACGTGCCGTCGGCCTGGACGGGGTTCCTGGCGTTCTTCGTAACCTTCATCGCCAGCATCGCGTACCTGTGGAAGGGCGGGCGCAAGTGGGACATCCTGGCCGCGGCGTCGGCGGAAATCGGCCTGGTCTTCACCACGATGGTGGTCATCACCGGCCCTATCTGGGCCAAGCCCACATGGGGCGTGTGGTGGACCTGGTCCGACCCCAAGTTGGTAACGGCGGCCATTCTGTGGCTCATTTACTTTGGGTACATCATGCTGCGGCGCATGGTAGAAGATGATGCCCGCCGGGCGCGGTTCGCGGCGGTGCTGGGCATCATCGGGTTCGTGGATGTGCCCATCGTGTTCGGCGCGGCGCGGTGGTGGGGGCAGAGCGTGGCGCACCCGATTGTGGTCAGCGGCGGCGGATTTGACGTGGCCCCCAGGATGCTGACGGTGCTCATGTTCAGCCTGGCCGTGTTCACCATCCTGTACGTGGTGATTCTGACGCTGCGGGTGCGGGCCGAGCACCTCGCCGATGCGGTGGAGGCCCTGAAGATGGGGGAGTAGCCATTAGCCTTTAGCAATTGGCTTTTGGGCTGTAGCCTCTTGCCTCTGGCTAATGGCTAAAGGCCAGGGGCGATTCGGTTCCAAAGTCTGTTGGTATTTGTCATTGCGAGGGCGCGGAGCGCCCGAAGCAATCCCCGGGGCGTGAGATGCTTCGCTTCGCTCGCAATGACACACGAGGAGAGTGTACATGCGGTTCACCAACACAGTTTGGAACCGAATCCCAGGGGCTAAGGGCTAAAGG
>JBBIHX010000070.1:0-13335 GCA_037446815.1 Caldilineae bacterium
CCCTCTCCCGGCGGGCGAGGGGGCACGGCCCGCGCTTTGGAACCGCCACGCGACAGGCCCCCACTTGACAAATCGGACAAAGTGAGGTATATTATTGGCGAACCCCACCCCCAGGGGGAGGGGTAGGAGGACGTATGGACAAGCAACTCAAGAACGACGTGAAGGCCCGCCTGGCCACCGCCGAGGGACACCTGCGCGGCATCCAGCGCATGGTGGACGAGGACGCCTACTGCGTGGACATCATCAAGCAAATCCTGGCCGTGCAGCGCGCCCTGGAGCGGGTCAGCGCCCTGGTGTTGGACGGCCACCTGCACACCTGCGTTACCACGGCCATCCGCGGCGAGGATCCCGCTCGGCGTGAGCAAGTCATCGGCGAACTCATGGACGTCTTTGAGTTGTCCAGAAAACTTTAGGGAGGATAGACCATGATTGCCAAGACCTTGAATGTGCCCAACATCTCATGCCACCACTGCGTGAACACCATCCAGCGGGAACTGGGCCAGGTGAAAGGCGTGGCCGAGGTGCACGCCGACGTGCAGACGAAGCAGGTCTCCGTGAAGGTGGACTCCCCGGCGACGTTGGAGACCGTGCTGAAGACTCTGCGGGAGATCGGCTACCCGCCGGCGGAGTAGAGGCATCGCGTCGCGGAGGCGCGGGGCCGCAGAGAAAGCACCTTTTGCTCTGCGCGCTCTGTGCCTCCGCGGTGGGCAGAAAGTAGGCAGACCATGGCAGACAAGAAGCAACTGACCATCCCGGTAACGGGTATGACGTGCGCGAACTGCGCGCTGACCATAGAGCGCGGGCTGAAGAAACTGGACGGCGTCCAGAATGCCGCCGTGAACTTCGCCGCCGAGCGCGTAACTCTGGAGTACGATCCGTCTGTGGTGGATGAGAAGCAGGTCGTCGCCACCATTGACGACCTGGGCTACCACGCCACGACGGCGAAGGTAGAACTGCCCATCCGCGGCATGACGTGCGCCAACTGCGCCCTGACCATTGAGCGGGCGCTGCGCAAACTGGACGGCGTGGTGGAGGCCAACGTGAACCTGGCCAACGAGCGCGCCACAGTGGAGTACATCCCCACGGCGGTATCGCTGGCCGACATCAAGCGAGCCATCGTGGACGTAGGCTACGAGGTTGTGGAGGCCGCCGAGGGCGAAGAGGTTGAGGACGCCGAACGGGTCGCGCGGGAGCGGGAGATTCGCACCCAGCGCCGCAAACTCATCTGGGGCGTGGCGCTGAGCGTCATCATCTCCGTCCTCAGCATGGGTGTGGACGGCGGGCTGATTCCCGATTTCGCATGGCGGCCCTATCTCCTGCTGGCGCTGACGATCCCCGTGCAGTTCGTCATCGGCTGGCAATTCTACCGCGGCGGGTACAAGGCCCTGCGCGCCGGCTCGGCCAACATGGATGTGCTCATCGCCATGGGCACCTCGGCAGCGTTCCTGTACAGCGTGGCCAGCACGTTCTTCATAGAAGGGCCGCTCTACTACGACACCGCCGCGGTCATCATCACCCTCATCATCCTGGGCAAGTACCTGGAGGCGCGGGCCAAAGGGCGCACCTCCGAGGCCATCAAGCGGCTCATGGGACTGGCGCCGAAGACCGCGCGGGTCATCCGCGACGCCGCGGAGGTGGAAATCCCCGTGGGCGACGTGCGCGTGGGCGACGTGGTGGTGGTTCGTCCGGGCGAGCGCATCCCTGTGGATGGCGTGGTGCTGGAGGGAACTTCCGCCGTGGATGAGTCCATGCTCACGGGCGAGAGCCTGCCGGTGGAGAAGGGGCCGGGGGCGCAGGTCGTCGGTGCGACGGTGAACAAGCAGGGCCTGCTCAAGTTCCAGGCAACCCAGGTAGGCAAGGGGACCGTCCTTTCGCAAATCATCCGCCTGGTTGAACAGGCGCAGGGTTCCAAGGCTCCCATCCAGCGGCTCGCCGACCGCGTGTCGGCGGTGTTTGTGCCGGTGGTGATTGCCATCGCCCTGCTCACGTTCCTGGGCTGGTATTTCATCGGCGACGCGGGATTCACGCGCTCCCTGCTCAACATGGTGGCGGTGCTGGTCATCGCGTGCCCGTGCGCGCTGGGCCTTGCCACGCCGACGGCCATCATGGTGGGCACCGGCAAAGGCGCGGAAAACGGCATCCTCATCAAGAGCGGCGAGAGCCTGGAGCGCGCCGGCGACGTGAACGTGGTGGTGCTGGACAAGACGGGCACCATCACCGAGGGCAAGCCGTCGGTTACCGATGTGGTGGCCCTGAACGGGGCTGAAGCCGAGGTGCTGCGGTGGGCCGCGTCGGTGGAGCAGGGGTCCGAGCATCCCATCGGCGAGGCCATCGTGCAGGCGGCCCGCGCGCGCGACCTGGCGCTGGTGCCCGTCTCCGATTTCCAGGCCATCAGCGGCAAGGGCGTCGTGGGCCAGGTAAACGGCGACAGGGTGCTCCTGGGCACGCTGAAACTCATGGCGGAGAACGGCGTTCATCTGAATGGCCTGGATAAAGAGGTGGAGCGCCTGCAGGGAGAGGCGAAGACGACGCTTGTGGTGGCGGTCGGCGCGTCGGCGGTAGGCGTGGTGGCCGTGGCCGACACGGTCAAGGCCGGCTCGGCCGACGGCGTGCGCATGCTCCATGCTCTGGGGCTGGAGGTGGCGATGATCACTGGCGACAATCGGCGCACGGCCGAGGCCATCGCGGCGCAGGTGGGCATAGACCGCGTGCTGGCCGAGATCCTGCCGCAGGATAAGGCGCTGGAGGTGAAGCGGCTGCAGGGCGAGGGGCGGGTGGTGGCCATGGTGGGCGACGGCATCAACGACGCGCCCGCGCTGGCCCAGGCCGATGTGGGCATCGCCATCGGCACGGGCACCGACATCGCCATGGAGGCCGCCGACATCACGCTGATGAGCGGCGACCTGCGGGGCGTTGCGCGGGCGGTTGCCCTGTCGCGCGGCACCATGCGCACCATCAAGCAGAACCTGTTCTGGGCGTTCTTCTACAACACGATTCTGATTCCGGCGGCGGCTGCCGGGTTCCTGAACCCCATGCTGGCGGCGGGTGCCATGGCGATGAGTTCTGTCTTCGTGGTAACCAACTCGCTGCGGCTACGGGGGTTCAAGGTGCGGGAAGCGTAGCGCCGCGCAGGGATACGAAAAACCGCGAATGCGCGCGACTCTGCACGAATCGCGGCATTCGCGGTTTTCTTATGCTGTGTACCCGACTACTTGGGCACTTCGGTTACAATCACGGCTCGGTTGGCTTCCAATTCCGCGGGATCCACGTCCTTCTCGGTCAGGAACAACTCCGGATGGCCGTGGCAGTTCTTGCAGTCCTGGTTCTGCGGCGTGATCTTCTGGATGTTGTGCACGGTGGCGTACTTCCACGTGGGCACTGAAGCCCAGTTCGGGAGCATGTTGTCGCCGTAGTATCCGAAGATGTCTTCCGGCACCGGAATGTGCCGCACCAGGACGTACTCCCACGGGCGGTCGGGCGTCGGACTCGGGTTCTTGCCGATCTTGAACGTCATCACCGACGGGTCTAGTTTGCGATATGGCAGTCCTTCCTTGTCCAGACCGACGTGGCAGTTCCAGCAGGACTTGTACGCGCCGGCGGAGTGGCACACGCGGCAATCCAGTTTGTCGCCGTGGATGTTGTGCTGCATGACCTCGCCCTTGCCGGGCGCGGCATCCGGGTGGCAATCCAGGCACGAAGGCGCAGGCTTGCCGTCGTAGCGGTGGGCGTACTGCGTGCCGTCGCCGTGGAACTGGGTCATGTTGTGGCACTTGAAGCAATTGACGCCCTTGGTCCAGTGGACATCGCCAGGGATGCCGGCGTTCTTGCCCATGAACTCGGGGCCAACGCGCCCGCCGTGGCAGCCCAGGCATGTGTCGCTGAGCGAGACGATGCTCTTGACCTGGTGGTCCTTCACGAGGCCGCCATCCGCCGACGTGGGGCGCGAGATGTGGCACTGGCCGCAGGTCGCGTGGCAACTGGTGCAGTGGCGGTTGAAGATTTCGGCCTTGGCCGGGTCCTTGAAGTCAAACCCGCGCTGGCTCAGTATGGTGTAGTATCCGTTGATGGTGTAGTGGAGCGACGTGGCCGAGGTCTTGGCGATGTCGCCGTGGCAGTTGGCGCAGACGCCGCCCTTGTCGGCAGACGGGTCGCGCACCACGCCCTGGTGGGCCGCCGCTTTGTCATTGGTGTCGGGCTGGCCGCCATGGCAGCCGATGCAGTTGGGCGTGTTGTGCACATCCTTGAGGAACGTGTCGTCGCCGATGAAGACCTTTTCCCATGCCTCCAACGGAGGCAACTCGCCCGCTCAGCCCTCGCCTTCGGTCTCGGCCGAGCCGGTCTTCTTGGTTTCGGCCAGTTTCTGGAGCGTCGCGGGGTCGGTATGACACGCCACGCAGTTGTCCGCGCTGGGGATGGGCGTGGGTGTCGGCGGTACGGGAGTGTTGGTTGGTGCTGGGGTGTTCGTGGGCGGCGGTACAGGCGTATTGGTCGGCGGTACTTTCGTAGGCACTGTGGTCGGCGTAGGCGTCGCCGCGGCTCCACAGGCCGCCAGGATCAGCACCGTGATCCCAACCAAACCCGCCACCCAAATCAGGGTTTTGGGTTTCATGGCTTACCTCTCTTCAGGGACTCTTTTGTGCAATCTCTCGGCTAAACGGTTGCGCTTCGGGGAATTGCTTCGTGGCAATTCCCCGAAGCAGGCCTTACCGCGTCAAGACGCCCGGAGGCCAACCGGCGTCTGTGACGGACGAAACTACCGAGCCGCACGCTTGGCGTACAGCGCACTGCCCGTGAACAGGGCGGCGATGCCGGCGACCAGCACGAGCCAGGTCAGGTTCATCTCGGCGCCGGTAACAGGCAGGGTGGTGGGAGCGGCGCTGCCTTCAACCGGGTAGTCGGGCGCGGTAGCAACGTCGTACCGCGGCTGCGCCAGGACCTTGTCGTCCTTCGTCCAACCCATCATACCGTACTTGATGTTGCCGGCATCATAGCCCAGGAGGCCGAGGATGGTGGCCGCGACCATGCCGGTGTGGCCGGTGTAGCAGTAGACCACAACGCGCTTGTCGGGGGGCAACTTGGCCAGGTTCTCGGGCTTCGCGATGTCCTTGTAGAAGATGTTGATGGCGCCCGGGATGTGGCCCAGCGCGTAGTGCTCGGCAGTGCGCACGGAGACGATGACCGGGTTGTTGGAGGCGTCGCCGTCGTTCAGGTTCTCAAAGATGGAATCGGCGGTAACGATGGGGGCCTTGGCCGTGTTCAGCCAGTTGTCGGCTGCGGTGCGGATGATCTCAAAGTCCCCGCTGGCGCCGGTGGAGACGGTCGGGTACGGATAGGTGGCCGTGGCTTCGTTGACCGTGGTCTCCAACGGGTAGTCGCGCTGATCCGTATCGGGGCCAAAGCGCTTGGTGGCGAGAACGGTGTCGTTCTTCGTCCAGCCCATGATCCCGAACTTGAGGTTGACGGCGTTGTAGCCCAGGAGATTCAGAATCGTCGTGGCAATCTGCCCGGTGTGGCCGGTGTAGCAATAGACCACGATCTGCTTGTCCTTGGGCAGTTTGGCCAGGTTCTCGGGCTTGGCGATCGTCTTATAGGGGATGTTGATGGCGCCTGGAATGTGGCCCAGCGCGTAGTGCTCCGCAGAACGCACGCTCACGATAAACGGGTCATTGCTGGCATCCCCGTCGTTCAGCAGCGTGAACAGCGCGTCGGCGGTGATGACGGGAGACTTGACGGTGGTGAGATACTTCTCCGCCGCGGCCCGAATGACCTCAAAGTCGCCGCTGGGGCCTTCGGCAAGAACGGGAGAGACAGCGATGAGCAGGAGAGCTACGGCGAGTAGCAACGACACGACTTTGTTCCGCATAGACCTTCTTTCCTCCTTGAATGGATTCTTTAGGTGGTGCAGGATTTCAAAGAACTGGCCTCCGCTGACGCTTGACCGGCGCTGTACGCACGACGGCTTGTGCGTATTGTAACGACTAGGAAAGTATCTGTCAAATCTATGGAGCCGCTGCATCCTGTAAACCCCATAAATAAGGGAAACTTATCTATGGCACAATCTGACACAATGTTTTCTTTCCAATGTGGCGCGAAGACGCGGCAATCCGTCGCGCATGTGGGGACAACGTCGGGGATGTAGCGAACGGCGCGGCGGAGTGCGGCGACCTGTCGCACCTGTGGGGACAACCCTCATCCTTCGGGCGAGGGTGAGGGTGAGGGGCAGCACGCGCGCACGGCCTACGCCAGCCTCTGCTCGCAATTCTCCCGCTGGCCGCAGCGCAGGCACTTCTGCGGCGTCTCGTGATCGCGGTCGGCGGAACCCCGAGCGCGGGCCTCTCGCATCGCCGCCAGGGTTTCCAGCACGCGCCGACGGAGCGCATCGTCATAGGGAATCTGCACCGTGGCGTCGTCATAGCGCAGCAAGCCGTAGGGCGGGCGCGCGCCGAACTCCTCCTCCGCCAGCAGGCAGTACGCCGCCAGTTGCAGGACATGGCCCTCGTAGGGTTCGGCAGGGGCCTGGCCCGACTTCACCTCCACGGGCACGCGCGCGTTTCCCACGCGCACCAGGTAATCGGGTCTGCCGGTGAGGCCGTAGCGGCGGGAGTACAACGGCTCGCGCGTTCGCTCCCATCGGCCCGTGTCGCCGTACACCAGGCGGCCGCGCGGAAGCCCCGCTGCCTTCCATTGCCCGCGCGCCCAGAGCCACACGCCCAACCCGAAGATGAGCAGGGCAAGCGCGACGACGATGACAACTGTCGCGGACATCTCACCCTCCCCACAGGCGGGCGATGACCCAGGCGACCAACGCCAGGGCGCCCAGAACGGCCAGGGCGATGCCCACGCGCTGGACGACGAGCGCCACGTACACCCTTCTCCCGTGGCGGCGGTGGGATTCGGTGCCGGCCTCCAAGTCGGCGACGTTGGCCGACGGGAGGCGCAGGACGTGCTCCAGGTACCAGGCGTGAGGGCAGTAGGTGAACTGGCCGATTTCACTGGCCCGAACCACGTAGCGCGATGATTTGGACACTGGACACTCCTTACAAATGAGCGTTCACCGCGGAGGCGCGGCGAGCGCGGGGGCACGCCCCGCTGCCCCTCTGCCACATACCACCGCGTAGGGCAGGTTGTAGGGGCAGCCGTAGGGGCAGGTCTGAGACCTGCCCCACCTCACCGCGGCAGCCCCTGCAATGCGGCGACCGACGCGGCCGCGGCGACCGCGCCTAACAGCAGCCCGCCCAGCGCGTCCCCCGCGTAGTGCACGCCCAACGCCACCCGCGCCGCCGCCACGCCCAACGCGCAGAGCGCCGCCACCGCTGCCACATCGGGGCACGCCGCGCCCGCCACAACCGCAACCGCCGCCACACGCGCCGCGTGGCCCGATGGAAACGAGTAGCGATCCAGGCGGCGCGAATACAGGCCCGGCGCGTAGCCGTCGGGACGGGGCCGGCGGATAATGCGCTTGATGACGCCGCCCACGATGCCCACCACCAGCACCGCGGCGGCCATGCGAACCGCAAGCGCGCGCAGCGAGACCCCGCCCCATGCATACAGCGCGATGAGAACGGCGGCCCACAGCGGGCTATCGCCCAGGTGGGCAACGGCCAAGGCACCCAGGCGAAGCCCGCGCCAGGTGTCGGGAATCCGCAGCCGCTCACTGATGCGGCGATCCAGCGCCGCCGCGGCTTGCCACGGGCTCATGCGCGGTGCGTCTCCATGTAGCGGATGACCATCTCCAATTGGTGGGGCTTGTCCACATCCATCGCCAGTTCCCAGTCGGGCGAGGCGACGACGCGGCCCTCAATGCCCAGAATCTCGCTCACGCGGCGCTCCGCGTCGGCGAGGGTGAGGCGGCGGAGCAAGATGGCCAGCAAGAAGCGCGGCCCCAGCACCCGCGCCATCTTCAGCGCGTCCTTGCGTTGGGCGATGAGGTCGCGCATCATCTGCACCTTCTGCATGGACAGGTCGGAGCGCACCATGAACAGGTCGCCGCCGTCCCAATAGCCGTCCTTGAGGTGGGCATAACTGCGCCCCGAGCCGGGGAACGCCGCCTCCAGGATGGACTTCTCCACGACCGAGTAGAACAGGTCGCCGCCGCGCTTCACGCACGTGTCGGCGAATCGCGCCACGACCGGGCCGGTCAGCAGCGGGATGTCCGACGAGGCGATGAGGACGTAGGGCGAAATGCGCCCCGTTGCGCGGAGCCAGTCCAGCCCGGCCAGCGTGTTGGCCACGATGTCGCCCTTAGCCGCCAGGTTTGCAACCGGCCCCGAGAAGGGGACCTCGTCCTCCGGCCCCAGCCCGACGCACACAATGCGGTCCACGCAGCCGCTGGCGCGCAGCGCCTCCTCCACGTACACCACCATCGGCTTCCCCAGAATCGGCAGGAGCGCCTTCCGGGTAACCGACGCCCCGGCCAGTAGGGGGTCGGCCTCGCCTGCCGTCGCGCCGGCAAGGATGATCGCGTCCAGGCTCGTGTTCTCCGCGCTCATAGGGCTTGCACCGTGGGGCGGAGATTCAGTTTCTGAAGCATGGCCTCTATCTCCGAATCGGTGAGCGGGCGGCCAAACCCGGCCAAGGCCACCAGGCACGCCTCCATGACATTGGTGCCAAAGGTGCGGCCTTCCAGACGCGGCGTCGTCGTGGCCAGGTACCGCACGCCAGCGTTTCGCAGCGTCTCCACGTCGGCGGCCGTGGTGGTGTTGGTAACCACCACCTTGCCATCCAGGCGCGGCGGCATGTGGCGGTAGATGTAGTTGAAGTCGCCCGCGATGACCGACGCCCACTGATAGTAGCGCTCAAACTTGGGGTGATTCTGCCGCTGCTTCTCGCCCGTGGGGTACAACATGCTGAACGGAAGCCGCCCGAAGATGGGCAAGAGCACTGCCGCCAAACGCTTCAGGTTCTTGATGCCTCGGATGGGGATGGGCAGCCCCAGCGCGAACATCAGGTCGCCGTACACGGTGTCGTAGCCGGCATCGGCGAAGGACTGGGCCATGCCGAAGCGGTCGGCTGCCGAGGTGATGAGGGCGGTTTTGGGCGAGATGGCGTGGCCGATTTCGGCCTCCACCACCTGCATCACGCGGCGCTCCAGCGTATGCTTCAGCCCGCCGCCGTCCACTACCGGCGTCTTCTTCACCCCCGCCACCAGCGGCAGCACCGAGTACAGCGGATACGACTTGCTGTCCACGCGCAGCGCCAAATCGGTGCCGCCGACCCCGAAGGCATCCACTTGCCCGTCCAGGTCGCGGTACATCTGTTGGGCGCGGGTCATGTCGCCGTCGGTGCCGATGCGCTCTATGCGGACTCGTTCGCCCAGCAACTCCACCTCAACGGCGTGGTCGCGGTGCGAACTGCCCAGGCTGATGCTCACGACTCTTTTCATGCATGCCCTCCCTGCTGTCGTTCTATTGCCCCCTCGCCGGCATGCCGCGCGAGCATCTCACAGCGCCTCAAGCCGACGGAAGATCACCTCCAGGTTTCGGCGGTAGAAGGCGAGATCAAACAGGTCGTCCATCTCCTGGGGCGACAGGTGGCGAGAGATGCCGCGCCCCTCCAGCACGTGGCGGAACTCTTTCCCGTGTCGCCAGGCCTCCATCGCCGCGCCTTGCACCAGAGCATAGGCGTCCTCACGGGACATGCCCTTGTCCACCAAAGCCAGCATGACCCTCTGCGAAGCAAATAACCCGCGAGACAGGGCCAGGTTGCGAGCCATGTTCTCGGGGAAAACCTCCAGGCCGCGCACCACGCTGACCATCCGATCCAGCATGTAGTCCAGCAGCGAGGTCGCGCCGGGCAAAATAATCCGCTCGGCCGAAGAGTGGCTGATGTCGCGCTCGTGCCAGAGGGCGATGTTGTCCAGCGCCGTGGCCAGATAACCGCGCAGCACGCGGGCCAGGCCGCAAATCTGCTCGGCCTGCACCGGATTGCGCTTGTGGGGCATGGCCGAAGAGCCCTTCTGTCGTTCTCCGAATGGCTCGGCGGCTTCCATGACTTCTGTGCGCTGGAGGTGGCGTATCTCCGTGGCGAACTTCTCCAGCGAGGCCCCCGTGATGGCGATGGCGGCCAGGAGTTCGGCGTACCGATCGCGCGGCACGATCTGGCTGGACGCCGGTTCGGGCCGCAGCCCGAGTTTGTCGCACACGTAGGCCTCCACGAAGGGGTCCACGGTCGCATAGGTCCCCACCGCGCCGGAAATCTTGCCCACGGCCACCGCCTCCCGCGCATGGGTCAGGCGCCGCCGATTGCGGTCCGTCTCAAAGGCCCACTGGGCGAACTTCAGCCCAAGCGTGATGGGTTCGGCGTGCACGCCGTGGGTGCGGCCCATCATAACGGTCTCCCTGTGGCGCAGCGCCTGCTCCTTCAGGATGCCGATAAGCCGCGTCGCCCCGTCCAGGAGCATGTCCGTGGCCTGGGCCAGGAGCGCGGCCTGGGCCGTATCCACCACGTCCGACGAAGTCAGGCCGAGGTGGAGGTAGCGTGCGTCGTCGCCCAGGCTCTCGCCTACGTCGGTGAGGAAGGCCAGCACGTCGTGGCGCAGATCGGCCTCCAGTTCGGCGATGCGCTCGGGGCGGAAGCGGGCGTTGGCACGAATGCGCTCGGCGGCCTCAGGGGGTATGCGGCCCAACAGCGCCAACGCCTCGCAGACGAGGACCTCCACGCGGAGCCAGTAGCGATATTTGTTCTCCGTCGTCCACAAGTCGCGCATGGCCGGGCGCGCGTACCGTTCAATCACGCCTGCGCCTCCACGATGGTCTCATCCCGCTCCGGGCCGACGGAGATCATGCGGATGGGCACGCCCAGGCGGTGCTCCAGGTAGGCGACGTAGGCGCGCGCGGCAGGGGGCAACGCCTGGCGGCTCCGCACATGGGAGATTTCGGCCTTCCAGCCGGGCAGGGTTTCGTACTCCGGCTCGCACAGGGCCAGGACATGAGTATCTGTAGGGAAGTCCGTGAGCGGCTGCCCCTTGTAGCGGTAGGCCACGCACACTTGAATTTGCGGGAAAGCGCCCAGCACGTCCAGTTTCGTCAGCGCCAATTCGGTGATGCCGTTGACCTGGATGGCGTAGCGCAGCGCCACCAGGTCCAGCCAGCCGGCCCTGCGTCGGCGGCCTGTGGTGGTGCCGTATTCGGCGCCGATGACGACCAACTGCTCGCCGATTTCATCGGTCAACTCGGTGGGGAATGGCCCCATGCCCACCCGCGTGGAGTACGCCTTCGCCACGCCGATGACGCGGCTCACATGGCCCGGGCCGATGCCCAGCCCCGTAAGCGCGCCCCCCGAGACGGGCGACGAACTGGTAACATACGGGTAGGTGCCGTGATCCAAATCCAGCAGCGTGCCCTGGGCCCCTTCACACAGGATGGTCTTGCCTTCGGCCAGCCGCCGATGCACCAACTGCACCGTGTCGGCGATGTGCGGGCGAAGGCGCGCCGCGTACTCCTGATACTGCAGGATGATGGCGTCCACCCCGGGCTCGGCCAGGCCGTAGGCGCGGAGCACGGGCGCCTTCTCCTCGGCGCGGGCGCGGATGGTCGCGGCCAGGCGGTCATCGTCCAGCATGTCGCCGACGCGGATGCCCGTGCGGGCGGCCTTATCGGCATAGGCGGGGCCGATGCCTCGGCGGGTGGTGCCGATTTTGGAGCCGCCGCGCGCCGCCTCCTGCGCCTCGTCCAGCGCCAGGTGCCAGGGCATGATGAGGTGGGCCGCGCTGCTCACCCGCACCCGCGAGACATCCACGCCGCGCGCGGCCAGGCCGTCCAGTTCCTGCACCAGCCGCGCCGGGTTGATGACCATCCCGCTGCCGAGGATGCATTCGGTGCCCGGGTGCAGCACGCCCGACGGGATGAGGTGCAGCGCGAACCGTTCGCCGAGCACCACGACGGTGTGGCCCGCGTTGTCTCCTCCGCCGTAGCGCGCCACCACGTCCACCTGCGCGGCGAGCAGGTCGGTGATCTTCCCCTTTCCCTCATCGCCCCACTGGGCGCCAACAAGGATAATGGCAGGCACGGGTGTAGGTCTCCTTCCTGGCGTCGGGCTACTCGCCCAACATCCGCGCGGCCAGGGCCGCATACACGCGCGCCGCCGCGACTAGGTCATCCACCTTGACCTGGTCATCCACTGTGTGGGCCAGCGTCTCATCGCCCGGGCCGAACCCGACCGTGGGGATGCCGGCAACGCCCATGGTATAGACCCCATCGGTAGAGAAGGCCCAGCGCTCCAGGCGCGGGCGGTAGCCCAGCGTCTGCCTCACTGTCTGGGCGACCGCCTGCACCAGTGGATGATCCTCGGGCACAACCCACGCCGGATAGGAATCCCGCACGTGGGCGCGGTAGCCCGTGTAACTCACGATGTCCCACTCGCTCACGGCAACGTCCGCCTTCATGCGCTCCCGGGCCACGATGTGCTGAATCTCGGCGAGCGCCTTGGCCTCCGTCTCGCCCAGGGTAAGCCGCCGGTCTAGGTAGAACGTGCACGCGGCCGGGATGGCGTTGCGGCTTCCCGCCGTGCTCTCAATCTGGGTAACGGCCAGCGTGCCGGGGCCCAGGAACGGATCGGACATGAACTTGAGGGAAAGGAGTTCGGTCTCAAAGATGATGCGGGCAGCGGCGTTGATGGCGTTGCGGCCCTGTTCGGGCGAGCAGGCATGGCACGCGCGCCCGTGGGTGGTAACCCGAATCTCTACGCGTCCCCGCTGGCCTCTGGACACGTGCAGGTTCGTCGCCTCGCCCAGCACGACGAAGTCGGGACGGATGCCTTCCTCCTCAATGAGCACCTTCATCCCAAGTCCTTCGGCGGGCTCCTCCTGCACGACGCCCACGAGGTACAGCGTCCCCTTCAGGCGCGGGGCATGGGCCAGAATGGCGGGCGCGGCGTAGGCCATGGCCGCCAGCGCGCCCTTCATGTCCACCGCCCCCAAGCCGTATAGGACGCCGTTCTCCAGTTCGGCGGCGTAGGGATCGCGCTTCCACTGCTTGAGGTCGCCCGGCCCTACGGTGTCCATGTGCCCGTTGTACAGCAGGATGGGCGGCTCGCCGCTGCCCAGTCGCCCCACCACGTTGCCGATGCGATCCGTGAAGACGTCCTGCCAGCCCAGCCGCCGCATCTCCTCGGCCAGCCGCTGGGCCACCGCGCCCTCTTGCCCAGAGGGGCTTGGGATGTGAATCAGTTCCCGCGCAAATTGCACAAGCGCGTCTCGGTCAATTTCCATCGCTCGGATCATCGTTCCCCTCGCAGATTCGGTTGCATCTTGTGTTGGTCTGCACCGCGCGCCGCCTCCCCACTCTGTCATGCTGAGCCGAAGGCGAAACGCCCTCGCCCTTCGGGAGAGGGCCGGGG
>JBBIHX010000071.1:0-13205 GCA_037446815.1 Caldilineae bacterium
AGCGAAGGGTCTCGGGTTGCGAGATTCTTCGCCGCTTCGCGGCTCAGAATGGCGGGTCTTGTAGCCGCGAATGCGCGCGAACCCGCGCGAAGGGGAACAACGCGCGACGCGCCTCGCAGGCGCGTGCCACGTGCACTGTTCGCTGGTACCGTCCCGATGAAGCCGAGTCTCCTCCGAGGCCCGCTTGACATGCAGATGCAAAAGGCATACAATATAAACGAACGTTCGTTTATCCAGGTGCTTGTGATGGGCGAACCGCGAACGAAAGGCCAGCAGACCCACAGGGCCATCCTAGACGCGGCGCGGGCCCGATTCATCCGCCAGGGCTACGCGGCTACGACCATGCGCCAGATCGCCCGCGACGCCGGTATCACCGTGGCCGCCATCTACAACCACTTCGCGGGGAAGGAAGAGATCTTTGACACCCTGCTGCGTCAAGCGATGCCGCTGGAGGAACTGTCTGCCCTGGTGGACGTATCCCAGGGCGACACGCCGGAGGCGGCCGTGCGGCGGTTGTTCCGCGGCATGACCGATCTCCTCGCAACCCACCAGGACTACATCGCCCTGGCGCTGATAGACGCGCAGGAGCGCGATGGGGCGACGCTGGTTAGCCTCGTGCCCATGATGTTTGAGCGCGTCGTGGGTCTGCACGCCAAACTGGTGGTCTTGGGTTCCGAGCGGGGCGGGCTTCGCCCCATCCCACCGCACGTCTTTGGCCGCGCCCTCGTTAGCCTAATCGTGGGCTACGCGCTGACGGAACGCGTCATCAAGCCGCAGACGACGCTACGGCTCCCCGCGACCGACTGGGCCGATGCGCTGGCCGACGTGTTCCTGCACGGAACGATGAAGGGCGAGGGCGACCGGTAGGGGAACACGGCGCGTGGAATGATTCGGGCGCAGGGCAGGGGAAACCCATTTCATTCTCGCTGCGGCCTCTGCGCCTTGGCGGTGAAGGACTCCAGCACAAGCAGGAGGAACAGCCTATGGAAGCCATCGTGGAAACCCACAGCATCCGCAAGCACTTCGGGGCCATCCGCGCGGTGGATGGCGTGGACCTGGCCGTGCGCGCCGGCGAAATCTACGGGCTACTGGGGCCCAACGGTTCGGGCAAGACGACGCTCATCCGCCTCATCGTCGGCCTGTTGCGCCCGACCGAGGGCCGCGCCACCGTCCTGGGCCACACCGTCCCCGACAAGTCGCTCCTCGCCGAAGTGGGCTACATGCCCCAGGCCAACGCACTGTACGAAGACCTGACGGTGCGCGAGAACATCGCCTTCTTCGGCGACATGTGCGGCGGCGTATCGCGCGGCAGGGTGGACGAACTCATCGCCCTGGTGGACCTGGAAGACCGCGCCGATAGCCTCATCCGCACCCTGTCGGGCGGGATGCGGCAGCGCGCCTCGCTGGCCTGCGCCCTGGTGCACAGGCCGCGCCTTCTGCTGCTGGACGAGCCGACGGTGGGCGTGGATCCCCAACTGCGCGTCGCCTTCTGGGAGCATTTCCGCCAACTGGCGAGCGAGGGCGCAACGCTCATCATCTCCAGCCACGTCATGGACGAGGCCGAGCGGTGCGACCGACTGGGGTTCATGCGCCAGGGGCGCTTGCTGGCCGAGGGGAGCGCCCGCGAACTGCGCGAGAGAGCCGGCGCGGACACGCTGGAGCAGGCGTTCATCCGCTTCGCCGAGACCGGCCTGGAGGGGAGGTAGCCATGAGCGCACGGAGAATCGCAGCACTGGTCAGGCGCATCCTGCGGCAGGTCCTGCGGGATCGCCGCACGGTGGGATTGCTTATCCTGGTGCCCATCTTCGTCCTCACCCTGGGCGCCATCCTGTTCCGCGCCAAGGCGTCGCCCATCCCGCTGGGCGTGGTGAACCTTGACCAGGGCATGAGCACGCCGTTGGCGGCGCAACCCATCGCCATCGGCGAGCGCATCGGGCGAGAACTGGCCGCCGACACGGCCTTTGACGTGCGCGAGTTGGACAGCGCCGATGCCGACGAATCCCTGCGGAGCGGCGAGGTGCAGGGCGTGCTGGTGCTCCCCGCCGACCTTTCGGCCCAGTTCGCGCGCACTCGGCAGGTGGCCCTGGACCTGCGACTGGAAGGCTCCAACCCCGGCCGCAGCGCCGCCATCGCCGCGCGGGTAACCCAGGCGGCCATACGGGCGCTGGCGGGCATGGCCGCGCCGGGAGCCGCAAGCGCCGGCGGGACACTGCCGGTAACGGTCAACGCCACGTATCTGTACGCCGGCCCCGAGTTTGACACGCTGGACTTCGTCGCGCCGGTGTTCCTGGCGCTCCTGGTGATCTTCTTCGTGTTCCTGCTGACCTGCGTGTCGTTTCTGCGCGAGCGGGCGCAGGCCACGCTGGAGCGCCTGTTGGCGACGCCGGTGCGCCGCGCCGAGATCGTCCTGGGCTACATGGGCGGCCTGGGCATCTTCGCCCTGTTACAGGTAACCCTCATCCTCACGTTCACCATCGTGGTGCTGAAGATTCACTATCTGGGAAGCCTGGCGCTGCTGTTCGTTGTGGCGGGGGTGCTGGCGGTCGTCTCGGTGAGCCTGGGGATTCTGGCATCGGCCTTCGCCCGCAACGAGTTCCAGGCCGTGCAGTTCATCCCCTTGCTCATCATCCCGCAGATTCTGCTGGGCGGGACCATATGGGCGGTGGAGGACATGCCGGTCTACCTGCAGCCGCTGGCGTATCTTATGCCGCTCACCTACGCCAACCGCGCCCTGCGCGATGTGATGCTCAAGGGGTACGGGCTTGGGGAGATCTGGCCCAACCTGCTGATTCTGGCCGGCTTCGCCGTCGTCCTCACGCTGTTGGGGGTGCGCACGATGCGGCGCGAGGTGGCCTAACCCACAGCCCGCGGGCGGAAGGCGTCGGGGGCGGCGTCGCTAAGGGTGTACGCCCAGAACAGCGCCACCTCGCCCGTCTCCAGGTCGCGGTTGGTGTAATACTCGTCGCGGATTCCCACGAGTCGGCACCCGACCCGCTCATAGAAGCGGCACGCCGGAACGTTGTTCGTCTGCGTTTCCACGACGATGGCGCGCAGGTTCTGCTTCCGCGCCCAGGCCACGCCCCGCGCAAACAGGGCGCGTCCCAGTCCTTGCCGCCGCCACGCCCAGTCCACCCGCAGGTTCCACAAGAAGCCCGTGTTGTTCCAGGCGATGATCTCCATGTCCAGCAGGCCGACGAGGCGACCTCCGGCCTCGGCCACGAGCACCAGGCAGTCGGGCCGACGGGCGCGCGCCGCGATTTCCTCCACATCCTCGGGCCCGAAATCGTAGGCCGCGCCTTTGTCATACGGCTCGGCCAGCCGCACCTCCTCAAGCCGCCACGACACCTCAAGCCCTTCGCCATGCTTGTGAACGCGCAGCACGGTAGGGGACGTGAACGTGGGGTTGATTTCGGTCAGGCGGTCGGCGTCAGAAGGGCGAAATCCACGTATCGCCCATGAATCCAAAGGCATCCTCCTCGCTCACGGAAGCGCCTGTCGCCCGATCGCTCATCGCCGCGCGGCACGCCCGCAGGAAGAGCAGCGCCTCGGCCAGCAGCGGACGCAAGGCGCACCGTTCCGCGCCGTCGGGCAGCCTCTGGAAATGCTCCAGGAGCAGGGTCAGGCGATAGTAGAACAGGCCGAACTCCAGCCAGTGCAGTCGCCCTGGGCAGGCGTCCAGCCCCAGGTACTGGGCCACCTGTCGGCGCACCAGCGCGCGGCGGAGCAGCGACCGTTCGCGCTCCGTGTCCACTCCGAATTGGGGGTACGTATTGCCTGACCATGCCATGGGCGCAGTGTAGCAGAGGGCGTGGCGCTGTCAAATCGCGCTGCGGCGCGTGCCTCATCCCGGCCCGCTCCCGTGGGCGAGAACCGGCCCTACGCCGCCACGAAGAACCCGACACCCAGCACGCCCGGCCCGCCGTGGGTAACGATGGCCGGCGGCACGTCCAGCATCGGGATGTCGCGCAGGCCCAACGCCGCGCCCAACTCCTCGGCCAGCGCCTGCCCCTGCTCCGGCACGCCCGCGTGCATCACCGACAGATACCCCTCGCCGTCGCGTGGGTACTGCTCCATGACCACCGCCTTGAGTCGGGCCAGCGCGCGCTTGTGGGTGCGTTCTTTGTCAAATTGGTCCACCTTGCCGTCGCGGAACGTGAGGATGGGCTTGATTTGCAGGACGCCACCCAACAGCGCCGCCGCCCCGCCGATACGCCCGCCCTTGGCCAGGTACTCCAGCGTGTCCACCAGGAAGTAGATGCGGCAGCGCGGAATCATGCCCCGCAGCCGCGCCTCAATCTCATCGGCGCTGGCCCCCGCCTCGGCCCACTGTGCCGCCAGCGTTACCATGGTCGCCAGGGGGCTGGCGATCACCCGCGAGTCAATCACGCGGATGTCGGCATCCGGAAAGTCCTCCTTGGCGACCGTCGCCGAGCGCACCGTCCCGCTCACCTCCGCCGACGGGTGGATGCACAGGATGGGCTCGCCGGTGGGAATCAGCCGCCGGAACTCCTGCGCGAACAGTTCCGGCGGCGGCGCGGCGGTCTTGGGCAATTCCCTGGACGTGGTGAGCCGCGCCATGAACGTGGCATTGTCCATCTCCACGCCCTCAAGATACGAATCTTTGCCGAAGATGATGACCTGCGGGATGACCGGAATGTCGTAGCGGCGCGCGATCTCGGCGGGCAGTCCGGCTGTGGTGTCCGTGATGATTTTGACCATAAGGGCGCCTCCTCTCGTGGGGAATCGGTTGCGCGTATTATACAGGCGGTTTGCGCGCGCGTAAAGGCCGCGGTTGTATCCACGGATAGCGCGGATTGGGCGGATGGGGGGAAGGCGAGATTCTTCGGTGCTTCGCGGCTCAGAATGACAGTTCTGGCAACCGCGGACAACGCGGATTGGGCGGATGGGCGCGAGATTCCTCGGCTCTTCGCGCCTCGGAATGACAGTTCGTGTAACCGCGAATAACGCGAATCCACACGAATAGGGCGGGGGCAGCCCCGAAGGGGCTTCCTCCCCGCAGCGCGGGGGTTTAGCCCCGCGCTGTCGTGCTCCCTCGCCCGCTGGGAGAGGGCTGGGGTGAGGGGCACGTGCGACGCACCTCCGAGGTGCGTCGCACGTTGTCCCTCATCCGTAATGGCGAGCGAAGGGGAGCAATCCCACATCAGACTTCGCAGCCGCGTTGAACCTCTCGCCGTCTTGCGCGTATTGTACTTGCGGAGTATACTCGTGTTGTCCCGCACAAATCTGCGCAGGAACGGCCTGCAACTCGCCTTCGGGAGACCCTCGTGGAGAAGCGTGAATTCACGGTTGCAAACGAATACCGGTACAACCGCTCGGGGCCGTTGCGCTGGGTTGCCTCGCACATCCTGCGCTATCCCTGGCTGCCCGCGGCTACCATCCTGCTGGCCATTCTGGTCAGCATCCTCACCAGCACCAACTCGGTGTTGGTGGGGCGAGCCTTTGACCTGGTGGCCGCACCCGGAACCACGCCGACGATGGTGATGCACGCGGCGCTGGTCATCCTGGCCATCGGCGCGGGGCAGGGGATCGCTCAACTAGTGCGCAACCTGGCCGTGGAGATGCTGGCCCAGTTGGTGGAGCGCGACGCCCGCGACGAACTGTACCTGAGCCTGCTGGGCAAGAGCCTCACCTTCCACGGGCGGCAGCGCATCGGCGACATCATGGCCCGCGCCACCAACGACGTGCACATGCTGAACCTCATGATTAGCCCCGGCCTGGTGTTCGTCTTCGCGGCGCTGGTGGGCCTCATCGTGCCCATCGCGGCCATCCCGCTCAACCTGCGCTGGGATTTGCTCCTGTCGCCGCTGGTGTTCGTGGTGCTGTTCGCCATTACCCTGCGGCGCTACATCCGCGAGTTGGACCCCGTGGTGGGGGCGGTGCGCGAGCGGTTCGGCCTGATGAATGCGCGCCTAGCCGAGACCATTGAGGGCATCCAAGTGGTGAAGGGCAGCGCCCAGGAGCGCCAGGAGCAGAACATCTTCCTGGAAAACGCGCGCAAGTTCCGCGACATGTACGTCCTGCAGGGCAAGATAGAGGGGCGCTACTTACCCTTGCTCATGCTCAGCATCACGACGGCGGGCGGGTTTCTCCACGCCCTGCTCCTGTATCGGCAGGGGGCCATCACCGTCGGCGAGGTGGTGGCCTACATGGGCCTCCTGCGGCTGCTGGGATTCCCCACGTTCATCTCCATCTGGACCTTCGCGCTCATCCAGTTGGGGGTTGCCAGCGCCCGCCGCATCCTGCAACTCATCAACACCGAGACGGAACTGGACGAGAACCCGCAGGGCGTGGCCAAGCCCATCCGCGGCGAGATTGAGTTTGACCACGTGTCCTTCGCCTATGACGGGACGCCGGTCCTGCAGGACATCTCGTTTCGCGCCAATCCAGGCGAGACGATTGCCATCGTCGGCGAGACCGGCTCGGGCAAGAGCACGCTCACCAAACTGGTCAACCGCACCTACGACGTAACGGCGGGCCGCGTGCTGGTGGATGGCGTGGACGTGCGCGACTGGAACATGGCGTCGCTGCGCTCGCAAATCTCGGCCATTGAGCAGGACATCTTCCTATTCTCGCGCTCCATCGCCGACAACATCGCCTTTGGCGCGCCCGAGACGGCGACGATGGAGGACATCCGCCGCGCCGCCCGCGAGGCCCAGGCCCACGACTTCATCATGAGTTTCGCCAACGACTACGCCACGGAAATCGGCGAGCGCGGGGTTACCCTGTCGGGCGGGCAGCGCCAGCGCCTGGCCATCGCCCGCGCCTTTCTCACCGACCCGCGCATCCTTATCCTGGACGATTCCACCAGCGCCATTGACAGCGCCACCGAGGACGAAATCCAGAAGGCCATGCGGCGCATCATGAAGGGCCGGACGACGCTGCTCATCACCCACCGCCTGTCGCAAATCCGCTGGGCCGACCGCATTCTGGTGCTGCGGCGCGGCAGGCTGGTGGACCAGGGCACGCACGATGAACTGCTGGCGCGGTGCGAGGACTACCGGCGCATCTTCGCGCGCTACGGCGTGGCCGCGCCCGCCCAGAAGCAAACGTGAGGGATACCCTATGGGTTGGATGATGGATGGCCTGGAAAGCGATCGGTACGACCGAACCTACGGCGACCTCAACCTGGTTCGGCGCGTGCTGTCCTACTTCCGGCCGCACTGGAAACCGATGGCAGCCGTGGTGTTGGCCATCGTGTGCGATTCCGCGGTCAGCGCCGGCACCCCCATCCTCATCTCGTGGGGCATTGACCGAGTGGCCGGCCAAATGTCCACCGCCACCATCGCCCTCATCGTCGGCATCGTGCTGGCGTTCAGCGGCATGGCCTGGGTGTTCAACTACATGCGGTGGCGCATCTCGGCCCGCGTCGTGGGCGACGTGGTGCTCACCCTGCGGCAGGATGCCTTCGCTGCCGTAACCCAGCGCGACCTATCGTTCTACGACGAGGAGCCGTCGGGCAAGATCGTAAGCCGCGTTACCTCGGACACGCAGGACTTCTCCGAGGTGGTGATGCTCATCCTGAACCTGGTGAGCCAACTGCTGATGGTGCTGGTGCTGTTCGCGGTGCTGGCGACCATCAACCTGCGCCTCACCCTGGCGCTGGTGGCGCTGGTGCCTGTGGTGATGGGCCTGGCGCTGTCGTTCCGACGGGTGGCGCGCACGGTAACGCAGAAGGCGCGCCGCGTGCTGGCCAAGGTCAACGCCCTCATCCAGGAGTCCATCAGCGGCATCGCCGTCGCCAAGAACTTCCGCCAGGAAGCCGCCGTGTACAAGGACTTCCGGCACCTGAACCAGCAGGCGTACCGCGTGAACCTCATCCGTGGCTGGACGCTCAACGCCATCATCCCGCTGCTGGAAATCACGGTGGGGCTGGGGACGGCGCTCATCGTGTACTACGGCGGCATCGTGAGCCTGCAAGGGCTGCTCACGCCAGGCCAGTGGTACCTGTTCGTGCAGGCGATGTACCACTTCTGGGGGCCGCTCACCAGCATCGCATCCTTCTGGAGCCAGTTCCAGGATGGACTCTCGGCGGCCGAGCGCGTGTTCGCCCTGATTGACGCCGAGCCGAAGGTGGTGCAGGTGGCGTCGGAGCCGGTCGGGGAGATCCAGGGCCGCGTGGAGTTCCGCCACGTGCACTTCACCTACACCGGGCGCGAGGTGGTGCTGGATGACTTCTCGCTGGAGATTCGCCCAGGCGAGACGGTGGCCATCGTCGGGCACACGGGCGCGGGCAAATCCAGCCTGGCCCGCCTCATCGCCCGCTTCTACGAGTTCCAGGGCGGGCAGATTCTCATAGACGGGCGCGACATCCGCACCTTTGACCTGGCCCAGTATCGGCGGCAGTTGGGCATTGTGCCGCAGGAGCCGTTCCTGTTCTCGGGCACCGTGATGGACAACATCCGCTACACCCGCCCCGAAGCCACCGACGACGAGGTGCGGGCCGCCGCGCGGAAGATCGCCGGCGGCGAGTGGGTTGACCTGCTGCCCAACGGCTTGCAGACCGACGTGGGCGAACGCGGCGGGCGGCTGTCCATGGGGCAGCGGCAGTTGGTGGCCCTGGCCCGCGTGGTGCTGGCCGACCCGCGCATCCTCATCCTGGACGAGGCCACGGCCAGCGTGGACCCTTTCACCGAGGCGCAGATACAGGAGGGGTTGGAAGTGGTGATGGCGGGGCGCACGTCCATCGTCATCGCCCACCGCCTGTCCACCGTGCAGAACGCAGATCGCATCATCGTGCTGCGCGAGGGCAAGATTATAGAAGAGGGCACGCATCGCGCGCTGCTGGCCGCGGGCGGGCACTACGCGGAACTGTACAACACGTACTTCCGGCACCAGTCGCTGGAGTACATAGAGCAGGCGCGGCTCTTGGCGGCCCAGGCGTAGGATGCCGGAGCGCGTGTGCTCCGCCCTCGGCTGTCAGCGCCCGGAGGCGCGCATGCCGGCGAAAAGGTGTTTGTGCGTCATGGCCTTCTACTGAGCGGGAAGAGCGCGGCCGGCAAGGCAATCACCAGCGCCACAAGTGCGATCCGGTGAATCGTCAGCAGCAGCGCATGGTCAACCTTGCCTGCGCTCATCAGCGCGCCGCTCCCGAACAGGGCCACGACGCAAAGCCCCGCCACCGCAAACAAGGCGATGGGAAGCGCCGCAATGTCAACGCTCTTGAGCATACCGGCCAGCAGAATGACGGTAACGACGACGGCGGCCAGGGCGAGCAGTTTGTGGACGTTGAAGAGCAGCGCGCCGTACGGCCTGCCCGATCGGCTCAGCCAGAAGCCGAACGCCAGCGTCAGAACGAAAGCGATTCCGAGGATAACGAATCGGGATAGAGTGGTCACTCAGGCCTCCTTGCAGCGTGGCCGCCCAACGCGCTCTGCCGCGGCGATATTGCCGTGGGCCCGGACGTGCAGGCGTGGCATGTTCACCCGCTGCCCCTGTGATGGCATTATGCGGCACGCTGTGGCCGGCGTCAAGTCGCAGTCGCGTGGGGTTGATTGCGTTCGCCTGCGGTGAGGGATGGCAAACGTGCGACGCACCTCCGAGGTGCGTCGCACGTTGTGCACGCCGCGCAGATTCGTGTCATCCGTGGGGATGCCCCTATCCCAGAGCGCGGGCCGCCGCTATTCGCCCCCGGCGACCTGGACGCGCTCCACCAAATCGGCGATGGGCACCTGAATCTGGCCCACGTCGCGGGTCTCGCCGCCCGCGATGCGCACCGGCACCTCAATGCCCCGTGCCGAGTAGCCGACGACGAGCGTCTGATCGCCCGCCGGCACACCCTGAATCTCAAAATTGCCCGCCGCATCCGCTTGGGCGGTTAGGTCGGTTTTGAGGACAAAGATTTCGGCGGCCAGGGGCTGGCCCTTCTCGTCCACGACCGTGCCCTTGACCCCGCCGACCCCGGCCAGGCGGGTGAACGCGTCGCTCCGCACAAGGTTCACAATGCCGAACGCCAGCGCCAGCACCGACAACACCGCGATGATGATCCATGCCCGCTTGCGGCGGCGGGACGAATCGGGCAACTGCTCGGGGATTCCGTCCTTGTATTCTTCAAGGGATGGCGAACGTTCCATGTTCCTCACTCCTCGCAGCCCGGCGTCTTGACCGCCACGTCGTCCAACACGATGCTGGAGCCTGCGTTGGATGCCACGCCCACTGCCCCTTCGGTGTACAGGTTCTTCGGGTCGGTGGCCTCCATGATCTTCTTGCCGTTCATGCTGGCGATAAAGGTGTCCCCCTGCACAGAAATCGTCAGGTTGGCGGGGTTATCCCACCCGCTGTTGGCAGGGATGACCATCTTCCCGGGCGGGTTCATCACCACCTGTGTGCCGCCGACCCAGTAACTGAAGTACATGGTAATTGGCTCCTTGGGCGTGCGGCGCTCAAACTCAAACATGTACCCGTTGAGGCGACTCTTGGCGTCCAGGCTGGATCGGAACATGACGCCGTAACCGTTCCACGCGCTGCGCTGATTCGCCAACTTGATGCCGTTCAGGCTGATGTTGTAGTCGCTGCCCGAGTACTCGTTCAGCAGGATGGCGCCCGAGCGCGGGCTGATGAGTTTCCCGTCCTTGACCTGCCATCGGCCATACCTGCCCCAGAAGGAGTTCTTGATCTCGGTCCAACTGGGCGCGGTGCTGAAGTCGGAGTGGTAGTACGTTTTGCAGTCCACCTCGCCGCCCAGGGCTTTCACGACGGCGGCGTACACGTCGCCCAGCGAGATGCCCATCGCGCCCAACGCAAGGACGACGACGAGCGCGATGAGACCGAGGATCACAGCATACTCCACGATGCCCTGGCCTTTGCGTCGTCTTGGCTGAAAGTTGTTCATGACTTCCCTCCGGTGGTGTGCGTGAAAGACCGCTAACCGATGCGCTGGGGGCTGGCCGAAGAACGCTCGGCCCGGGCCTGACGCTGGCGAATCCGCCGCTGGACCCGCTCCCAGGCGGAGGTTGGGGTCGCGGGCGCTTGCGCGCGATGTTCGTCGGCGCTCAGGGCAAAGGCCAAATCTTCCAGCAAAGCCCCAAGCGGGCTTTCCGGTGCGTCTAGGACGGGGGGGACGCCGGTGTTGATGGCTTTGATGATGGGATCTGGCGCGAAGGGGATAACCAGGCTAGTCGGATGCTTCAGGAAGGCCTCCATTTCCTTGCGGGCCAGTCCTCCGCGCTCAAAGATCCAGTTCAAAACCAGATAAATCCTGTCTTTATTGTACTCAAGTGTCGCAAAGACGTCAAGCGCACGCGCCGTAACATAGGCCGATGCCAAGTCCGGCGTCATGATGGTTACGATGCGGTGGGCGGTATCCAGCGCCGCAAGGTTGGTGGAGCTGAAGTCATGGGCCAGGTCCAGCACGACGTAGGGGTAGCGCGACTTGAGCAACCGGATGACCTGCGTTACGTGTTCGACGGAGACGGCTTCGGCGAACTGGGGCCCGCGAGGCGCAGCCAGCACGCGCACGCCGCTGGGGTGCTCCAACAAGGTGCGCTCCACCAGGTCGGCGTCCAACTCCGCCGGCGGAATGCGCGCCAGGTCGGCCCAGGTGTGCTGGAGCGGCAGGTTGAACAGGAGCGCGCTATAGCCCGCCGCCAGCGCCAGGTCCACCAGCGCGACCGGCCGGCCCCAAACTTGCGCCAGGCCCGCCGCCAGGTTCGCCGCCAGGGTGGACACGCCGCACCCGCCGCGCAGGGAGAAGACCGCCAAGACCGTGCCCTCCACGGCGTGGGCGACCGCCGCTCCCGCGAATCGCCGCAGAAGGGCCTTGACCCGCGCCACCAGTTCCGCCGCGTCAAAAGGCTTCGCTAGGTAGTCGGCAGCGCCGGCAGTGAACGCCTTGATCTTGCCCTCCACGGTGTCGTCGGCGGTGAGCATGAGGACAGGGAGGAGCGGGGCGTCGGTCCGCGCCTTCAGGCGGCGCAGCACCTCGTACCCGTCCAGCCCGGGCATCATCACGTCCAGGATGATGAGGTCGGGGCGAACGGAATCCACCTGCGCAAGGGCTTCAACCCCATCGCGGGCGGTGAAGACCTCGTAGCCGGCCCCGGACAGGGACTTGGACACGATTCTGAGCGTAATGGGGTCGTCGTCTACGGCCAAGATGCGCATGGCGTTTGCATCCCTCTGTGGCGCTACACCCGCAACTCCACCACGTCGCCGTCGTGCAGGACGTAGTCGCGGGGGACCATCTGGCCGTCAAACTGCGCGCTCCCCCACACGCGCGCCGCCTTCAAATCGCGCAGAAAGTCCTGGTGAACCGCCGCGGCGAAGTCCTCCACCGTGCTCCCTTTCTTGATGACAAACGGCGCGCTGAAGTCGGGGTCCTTCCCGGGGGGCTTGGCATAGATGCGGATGACGCCGAGCGCCTGGAATACCTCGTGCTTCAGCAATTCCAGATTGCGCCCCGTCGCCGCCGACACGGGCAGCATCGGCCAGTCCTCATCCAGAAGTTCGCGGAAGATCTCGTAGACCTCGTCCCACTCCTCCGAGTCGGTCTTGTTGGCCAGGACGAGAAACGGTTTGAAGGTCCAGCGGCGATCCTCAGGGTAGCGGGCCTTGCGGTGCAGGGGTACGATGCGGCTCTGCTCCAGGAGCGCCACCGCCTCCTCCAAGTGCTGGAGCGGGTCTGTGCGCACATCCACCACCAACAGGATGAGGTCCACACGGCGGAGGAGGTCCATCAGGGCCGGCTCCACGAACTCGGCGCTGAGGGGCGGGGTGTCAATCAACTGAATCTGCACGTTTTCCACGGGCATCATCCCCGGCGTCGGGGCCCACGTGGTGAAGGGCGCATCAGACACCTCGGGCTCGGCATTGGTGAGCGCCTTGACCAGGGCGGACTTGCCCACGTTGGTGGTGCCGACCACGGCGACCTGTCCCGCGCCTTCGCGCTCAATGCGATAGGCGGCGTCGCGTCGGCTGACGGCTTTGGCCCCCTGCGGGCTGGTGCGCAGTTTGGACAACTTGCGCCGCAGGTCGCCCACCAGGTGCTCGGTCCCCTTGTGCTTGGGGATGAGCGCGATGAACTCCTCCAGGCGGGCGATCTTCTCCTCCGTCGTTTTCGCCTCGCGGTATCGTTTTTCGGCTTCCTGGGCCTCTGGGGGAAGGTTGGTCGGCATGGCTCCACTCGCGCAAAGGTTCTGGCTCATTGTATCCGCGATTCGCCGCGGTCGTCAAATGGGCGGCTGGCAGGA
>JBBIHX010000072.1:0-12930 GCA_037446815.1 Caldilineae bacterium
TCGGGCGCTGCGCGCCCTCGCAATGACAAACACCAACAGACTTTGGAACCGAATCCCTCCCCTCCGACGCTTGCAGGTAACGCCGAAATGGTGTATTATGAGACGCAGCAGACCGCCGATTCTCGGATTCCTTTCCAGGAGGGGGCACGTGCTTGAAATCCAGCACCTGACGAAAATCTACGAAGACGGTACGCGGGCACTCCATGACGTCAGTTTCACCGTAAGGGATGGTGAATTCGTCATCCTCATCGGGCTCAGCGGTTCGGGCAAGTCCACGCTCTTGCGCTGCATCAACCGCCTGGTGGAGCCCACCAGCGGCAAAATCATCTGGAACGGCGTGGACATCACGGCGGCGTCCCCCAAGGAACTGCGGGAGATTCGCCGGAATATCGGCATGATCTTCCAGCAGTTCAACCTCGTGAAGCGGTCCTCTGTGATGACCAACGTCCTGTCGGGCCGCCTGGGGTATGTCAACACGTGGGCGAGCGTCATGGGCCAGTTCAGCAAGGCCGACCGCCAGCGCGCCATCGCCAGCCTGGAGCGCGTGGGCATTCCCGAGAAGGCGTACAACCGCGCCGACTCTCTCAGCGGCGGCCAGCAGCAGCGCGTTGGCATCGCCCGCGCCCTGATGCAGGCGCCCAAACTCATGTTGGCCGATGAGCCCGTCGCGAGCCTGGACCCCGCCACCTCCCACTCGGTCCTCAAGTATTTGGAGCAACTCAACAAAGAAGATGGCATCACCGTCCTGTGTAGCCTCCACTTTCTCAGCCTGGCGCGCCGCTACGGATCGCGCATCATCGCCCTCAAGGCCGGCGAAATCGTCTTTGACGGCCTGCCAAAGGACATTGACCACCGGCGCTTCCAGGAAATCTACGGCGAGGAAGCCATAGAAGTAGAGATCGCTTGATGTCCATTCTCGCACAGGGAGAACAACGATGAGCGAAGAGCAGAACGAGGTCCTGCGACACGGGGATAAAGTCATCATCGCCCGCGGTGTCAGCCGCTTCAAGGTCGCCCGGCACCGCCTGACAGGACTGTTTACGGATGTCCTGACGCTTTGCTATCTTTACGCATCCATTCGGCTTCTCATTCTCCAGTTGCCTCGCTACAAGGAGGCTGTGAAGGCCAGCACGGGCCAGCCGGTTCTCTATGTGCCGTGGGCCATCGTCATCTCCGCGGCCATTGTGGTGGCCCTGTTCTGGGGCAGCCTGGGGCGGTCGCTGGGCGGGCGCGTCGGCAGCATTGAGTACACCCGAAACGGCAGCAAGTCGGTGCCCATCCTCCGACGCCTGTTGCATGCCCTGCTGAACGTCATCGGCGCGGCGCCCGCGTACAGCGCCCTCTGGTGGCTCCACACCCACGACCCCCGCTACGAGTTGTGGACCTTGGCCGCGCTCCCGTTGCTTGTCCTGTTCCTGTGGGCATTCGTGGACCCCAAGGGCCGCACGCTGGTGGACCGCATCGCGGGGATTGAGGTCTCCCTGCCGGAGTACAAAGAGGTCGTGGACGTTCGCGTGCGCCCGCGCCCCTGGTACACCCGCTCGTGGGGCGTCGCGGCGCTGGCGATGCTCATCCTCTCGTACACCACCGGCTGGGTCATCACCAAGATTGACATCAACGCGCTCGTAAAGGACGCGCCCAGGGCCAAGCCGCTGTTCATTGACCTGGTTACCCCGGACCTGTTTGAGAAGACGCCTGTGGATCAGGTGGCCCGCGCCAAGTACCAGATTCCCTGCTCCGGCACGCCGCCCGCCCCCGCCGAGGTGCAGCCGGGCAAGCCCAGCCTTATCATCACACGCGGCGGGACATGCGGCGAGCGCGGCGACCTTATCGCGGTGCGCGGGGAAAACTTCGCGCCCAACTCCAAGGGGATCCTGTTCTGGGTAGATCCCATCGGCATGAAAGAGCGCATCCGCGGCATTCAGACCGATGAGAACGGGGCCTTTGAATACACCTTCAACGTGCCCAACGCGCGCGGCGTAGATTACGAGATTCACGAGGTAGAGGCGGCGATTTCGGTCCCGTCGGGGCCGTGGCGGGCAACCATCACGCTCCGCATGGTCATTGACAAGATGATTGAGACCATCTTCCTGGCTCTGATGGCAACCACGCTCGGTGTCGTCATCTCCATCCCCATCAGTTTCCTGAGCGCGCGCAACCTGATGATTCACAACCCGCTCAGCGCGACGGTGTACTACATCACGCGCACCATCATGAACATCATGCGCTCCATTGAGCCGCTCATCTGGGCCCTCATCTTCGTCGTGTGGGTGGGCATCGGGCCGTTCGCGGGCGTCTTGGCCCTCACCCTGCACACCGTCGCGGCCCTGGCCAAATTGTACTCCGAGGCCATTGAGAGCATAGACCCCGGCCCCATTGAGGCGGTTACGGCCACCGGCGCCGACCGCATCCAGACCATCGCCTACGCCGTTGTGCCCCAGATGATCCCGCCCTTCATCGCCTTCACCATCTACCGCTGGGACATCAACGTGCGCATGAGCACGGTCATCGGCCTGGTCGGCGGCGGCGGCATCGGCTTCCTGCTCATCCAGTGGATCAACCTGCTCCAGTACCGCCAGGCGGCCACGGCGGTCTGGGCCATCGCCCTGGTTGTGGCCATCATGGACTACGCCAGCGCCATCGTGCGCGAGAAACTGGTTTGACGCCCGGACGTTCGTTTCAGACTCACGGAGGGGAACCATGAAGTTATCTAGAGGCAAGTTGCCAGAACCGTTGTCGGTCTGGATGCTGTTGCTGTGCGCTGTCCTGTTGGCGGCGCTTATCTACAGCAGCGTGGGTGGGGTCGGCGTGTCCGCGCTGTTCCAGTCCGTCATCTCGCCGCCCGGGCCCAGCCCCACCGACACGCCCGTCGTTACCGAAGAGCCGACGGTTGTCCGCACGCCCACGGTCATCATCGTAGAGCCGACGCCGTTCCCGACATCGGCGGAGTTGCCGCCTCCGTTGCCGACGTCGCCGGGGCAGCCCACGCTCCCGCCGCCCCCACCGCCTCCGCAGGAGCAGCCGACGTTTACGCCCGTGCCTCCGGTGCCCATCCCGACGGTCGCGCCGCAGCCAACGTCGGGCGGTCCCGCGCCCATTCTCTGGATCATCGTCGGGCTGGTCATCGTCGGGCTGTTCGTGGTCATCGCCATCTCGCCCAAGAAGCCGAAACCGGAAGAGTAACCCGAATTGCGCCTTGAGCCTGCATTTCCGAGCGCGCCCCTTCCCAAAGGCGCGCTCTTGTTCTTGTAGGGTAGCGCCATGAAGCGAATCGTCTCCCTCCCGCGCGACAATCGGCTCTTGCTGACCGCCTTGACCGTGGCGGCGCTGGCCGTGCGCCTAGCGCGCATCGGGTTCCAGAGCCTGTGGCGCGACGAGGCGGACGCCATCCGCTTCGCCACTCAGCCGCTGGGCGATTTGCTGCGCATGTTCGTTACCCCCGGCGAAAACGGCCCCCTGTACTTCTTGGCGCTGCGCCCGTGGCTGGCCCTCTTCGGGGAAAGCGAGGCCGCGCTGCGCTCGTTCTCGGCGGTGGCGGGCGCGGCGCTCGTCCCGCTGATGTTCTGGCTAGGCGCGCGGCTGTTCGGGCGGCGGGCGGGCTGGATTGCCGCAATCCTGACCGCCATCTGCCCCTACGCCGTGTGGTACTCACAAGAGGGCAAGATGTACGCCTGGGTTGCGCTCCTGGCGGCGGGCGGTTTCGTGCTGCTGTGGTGGGGACTGGAAGGCGGCCCCCGATGGGCCTGGGCAGGGTACGTGCTCGTCACCGCCATCTCGCCCTTCGTCCACTACCTAACGGCGCTCCTCATCCCCACCTTCGCGCTCGTCTTCCTTGCGGGATGGCGGCGGTGGAAATCCCGATGGAAGGCCTACGGGGCAAGCCTGGCCCTCATCTTCCTGCCCTATCTGACGTTTGCCGCATGGCAGGTGCCCGCGCTCCTGTCCGGCTTCCGCACCGGCCACCCCTTCGTGCCGTTCCCCCAGGCGCTGGCGAGCGTCCTGTTCGGCTTCAGCGAAGGGGTGCGGCCCGCCGCCACGTTCTGGGCGCTGGTGCCGTTCCTGCTCTGTCTGCTGGCGGCGTGGGGGCTGGGCGGTGCACCCGCGGCTGGCGCGAACGAACGCGGACTGGAAAAGCCATCAGAAACGATTCGCGTCCATTCGCGTTATTCGCGGTCAGTCTCTGTCTCGGCGTGCACCATCTGGTGGGCCGCGCCGTTCCTTCTGCTGTTCGGCATTTCGCTCCTGTCGCCCCTGTTCGTGGAACGGTACCTCATCACCACGCTGCCCGCGTTCCTGCTGCTCGTGGCCGCCGGGCTGGACAATCTCCTGCGCCGCGCCCGCTGGCTGGGGCTCGCCACCGCTGCCGCGGTTATCGCCCTATCCGCGCGCGGCCTGTGGGTGCAGGCCACCGTCCCCATCAAGCCCGACATGCGCGCCGCCGCGCAGTACGTCTGCCCGCGCCTGGCGTCCGGCGACGCGGTCGTGTTCCTCATCCCCCACGTGGAGCCGGTGTTCGCCTACTACTGCGCACGCGCCTACGAGGGCATCCCGGCGCCCTATGCCAATGCCGGGCAGGACGCCGACGCCATCGCCCGCGCCCTGGGCCGGGCCTTGCAGGACAAGCGAACGGTCTGGCTTGTGGAGTCGGAGGCGCACCTGTGGGACGCGCGCGGCTTGGTGCGCAGCGCGCTGGCGGCGGGCCGAACGCAGACGGACGAGCGCGCGTTCACGCTGGTGCGAGTTGCGGCGTATGGGCAGTAGCGCGCACCATTGGGGGTGAACCGGGGTTGTATCAGATGTCCCAGCGCCGCGCCAACAGATGCGCACAGCGCTTGCGCATCGGGGGCGCATAAGGAGGTGCACATGAGGAAACCAGCCATCCTTGCCCTCGCCGCCCTCTCGCTCCTGCTCATCGGATGTGTCCCGCCCGCGCGGAGGGCCACGCAGACCCCGCGCGCTACGGCAACTGCGCCCACGGTTGCGCCGTCGGCCACCCCCACGCCGATTGCCCCTGCCTTCGCCTTTGGCGTGGAGTACATGCTCCCTGGCAGGCTGGCCGCAGTCTATTCGGAACTGGGCGCGAAGTGGGTGCGCTCCGACACCGGCAGGCAGTTCTCCTGGGGCACCATTGAGCCAAAGGCCCCCACCGCCGACGGCAAGCACACGTACCAGTGGGCCGACACCGACAAGGTCGTCGCCGAATGGCAAAACGCCGGCTTCCGCATCCAGGCATACACCAACGCGAACAACGCCTGGGCATCGTCCACGCGCCTTCACCACGTCCCGAACCCGGAATACATGGATGACTACGAGGAATTCGTCTTCAACCTGGTGGAGCGGTACGATGGGGATGGCGATCGCGACATGCCCGGCCTCAAATCGCCCATCCTCCACTACACCGTCGTGGAAGAGTGGACAGGCTACTTTGAAGGGACGGTGGACGATTATCTGCGGATACTGACCGCCGCCCACCGCGCCATCAAGCGGGCCAACCCGCAGGCGATGGTGGGCCTGGTGGATTTCTTCCTCATAGACGTGTTTGACGGCAACCCTTCGCCCGAGGAGGTTGAGCGCCGCGCGGCCAAGGATCATCCCCTCCGCCATCCCATGAGTGAGGTGCGCGAACTCCTCCGCCACCCCGACCTGTTTGACATCGTGGAGATTCACGCCTTGGGCGACTACACCGAACTGTATGCGACCGCCCAATGGCTGCGCGCCGAGATGCGGAAGAACGGCTACGACAAGCCCATCTGGATCGGCGACGCGCTGCCTGTTTCGTCTCTGCTCATCCCCCGCGGCCCGCGCGCGTTGCTGCCCGGAGCAACCGACGCCGATTACGAGACGGCAAGGCCCATCCGACCCCAGGATGCCATCCGCACCGTGGGCTGGCTGGAGGCGATCACCAACCCCAAGTCCCCACAGCACGACGTAGCCCAGCGTTGGTGGCGCGCCGTCCAGGCCCGCGAGGTCGCGAAGAAGGTGGTGGTCGCCATCCATGCGGGGTACGCGGGGATGAACCTCGCGTGGCTGGTGGAAAGCCCCCTGACCCAGACGCCGCGCGTCACCGGCAGTTGGGGCTACCAGGGCATGGTGGACGCCGCGTTCAACTTCGTCAAACAGGTATGGGAGACTCGGTCGCCCTACCCCGCCTTCTACACGTACCAACTTGCCATCCGCAAACTGGACGGCTACACCGCCGTTGAGCGCATGGACCTGGGCGATGACGTTTACGCCTACCGCTTCGTGGTGGGCGGCGCGCCGGTGTACGTCCTGTGGCGCGAGCCGGGGCGCCTGTACTTCCCCGACGAGGCCGAACCCGGACCGGCCCCGGTCAGCATGCCGTTTGACGCCCCGCAGGCGCGGGTAACGCATGTCATCACCGAGGTCGGGCAGACGGAACCGCAGACCGAGACAATCCACGCGCAGGGCGGCGTGCTGACTCTTACGCTGGGCGCCAGCCCCGTGTTTGTGGAAGCGCGGCCGTAGAAAAGGCCGGGGGTTGCCCGGCCTTTCTCCGATACCCGGGGGGAGCCTTCGCGGGATGCTTACTTCACCACGATGCTCACCAGCCGCCCGGGCGCGTAGATGACCTTCAGGATTTGCTTGCCGGTGGTGTGGCGGCGCACACCCTCGGCGGCGAGGGCGGCCTGGCGCACGTCCTCTTCCGTCGCGTCCGCCGACACGGTGATGCGATCGCGCACCTTGCCGTTGACCTGCACCGCCAGGGTGATCATCTCCTCGCGCGCGATGTCCTCATCCCACTGGGGCCACGGCTGCTGGTGCACGCTGTAGGGCTGGCCGATGCGCTCCCACAGTTCCTCGGCCACGTGCGGGCAGGCCGGCGCCAGCAACAGCACCATGGTACGAATCGCCTCGTTCCACGCCTCTGACCCGTATAGCGCCGTCTCCTTCGCCTTCACCAGCGCGTTCAGGAACTCCATCAGGTTGGCGATGTACGTGTTGAAGGCGAGCGCCTCCATGTCCTCCGTCGCGCGGCGAATCGTCTGGTGCGTCTTGCGGCGCAGGCCGCGCACCTCGGGCTCCGTCGGCTGACCCGTGGCGGCGCGGGCCGGCGGCGTCAGCACGCAGTCCCACACGCGGTACAGGAATCGCGACACGCCTTCAATCCCCTGGCTATCCCACGGGCCGCCCTGCTCCCAGCGGTACCCGAACATCAGGTACGCGCGCACCGTATCCGCGCCGTACTTCGCCACCTGCTCGTCGGGCGACACCACGTTGCCGCGGCTCTTGGACATCTTCTCGCGGTCCTCGCCCAAGATCATGCCCTGGTTGCGCAGGCGCAGCATCGGCTCGTCAAAGTTCACCAGCCCCATATCCCGCATGACCTTGGTGAAGAAACGCGTGTAGATGAGGTGCATGGTCGCGTGCTCAATCCCGCCCGTGTACAAATCCACCGGCAGCCAGTACTTGCCCTCCTCGGGGTCAAAGGGCTGATCGCCCTCGTAGTACGGGCTGAGGTAGGCGTACTGGTACCACGACGAGCACAGGAACGTGTCCATGGTGTCGGTCTCGCGCTCGGCAGGGCCGCCGCACTTGGGGCACGTCGTGTAGCGGAACCCCGCGTGGTACTTCAGCGGGCTCTCGCCGGTGGGCAGGAACTCCGCATCCTCCGGCAGGAGCACCGGCAGGTCCTCGTAGGGCACCGGCACCGTCCCGCACTTCTCGCAATAGACAATGGGGATGGGCGCGCCCCAGTACCGCTGGCGGCTGATGAGCCAGTCACGCAGTTTGTACTTGACGGCGTACTTGCCGAGACCTTGCGCCTCAAGCCAGGCGGTAACTTTCTTCACGGCCTCGTCCCCCGGCGTGCCGGTGAACGGCCCGGAGTTGATCATCGTCCCGTACTCGGCGTGGAACAGGATGTCGCGGTAGAACTCCTCGCGCCACAGCATCTCCATGACGGTGCGCGCCGCGTTCGTCGCGGGGTCCAGCGCCCGGCAGCGGGCCAGAATCTCGCGGTCGGCTTGCTCGGAGTCCAACTCGCGCACCCCATCGGCGAAGATGAAGGCCCAACGCGCGCCGACTACCTCCACCCACGCATCGGGGCGGACATGCGCGCGCGCCGCCGCGACGAACGCCGCTACCTGCTCGGCCCCCTGGAGCGCGACGCGCCACGAATTGCCGTCGTCCTCCGGCGCGATGCCGGCAGCGGCCAACGCCTCGGCGAACCCGTCGTTCACGGCGGTGCGCCGCACCCGCGACTTGGCCTTGCCGTCGGTGCGGTCAATGACCGGAATGATGGGCAGGCCGAACTTCAGCGCGAACTGGAAGTCGCGCTCGTCATGCGACGGCACCCCCATGATGGCCCCCGTCCCGTAGGTCATCATCACGTAGTCGGCGATCCAGATGGGAATGCGCGCGCCGTTGACCGGATTCACCGCGTAGGCCCCGATGAACACGCCGGTCTTCTCCTTGTCCGTGGCAAGGCGCGCCACCTCGGTCTGGCGGCTGGCCTCGGCCACGTAGGCCTCCACCGCAGGGCGATATTCCGACGGCGTCAACTTGTCCACCAGCGGGTGCTCGGGCGCCAGCACCATAAACGTAGCGCCCCACAGCGTGTCGGGCCGCGTGGTGAACACCACAATCGGGTCGCCCGCCTCGCTGCGGAAGGTAACCTCGGCCCCCTCGCTCCGCCCAATCCAGTTCGTCTGCATCGTGCGCACCCGCTCGGGCCAGTCAATCTTGGAGAAATCCAGCAGTTCGTCGGCGTAGGCTGTCGTGCGGAAGAACCACTGGTTCAGTTCCCTGCGGATGACGGGCGTGCCGCACCGTTCGCAGTGGCGATCTTCGCCCCACACCTGCTCGCGGGCCAGCGTCGTGTTGCACGTCGGGCAGAAGTCCACGGGCGCGAAGGCGCGGTACGCCATCCCCATTTCGTAGAACTTCAGGAAGAACCACTGCGTCCATTTGTAGTAGCCAGGGAGGCACGAGATGGCTTCCCGTTCCCAGTCAAACATGGCGCCCATGCTCTTCAGTTGGCGGCGCATCTTCTCTATGTTCGCCATGGTCCACTTGAACGGATGGATGCCGTGCTTGATGGCCGCGTTTTCGGCGGGCAGGCCGAAGGCGTCAAACCCCATGGGGAACAGGACGTTGTAGCCCCGCATGCGCATGTAGCGGGCGTGGGCGTCCGACGGCGCCATGGCGTACCAGTGCCCGATGTGCAGGTCGCCCGACGGGTAGGGGAGCATCGTCAGGGCGTAGTGCTTGGGCCGCGTGGGGTCAACCCTGGACCGGTACAGTTGGTCCTTCTCCCATCGCGCCTGCCATTTTGGCTCAATCTCTTGCGGCACGTACTTGTCTGCCATCTTCTTCTCCTCTCCTCGTGGTACTGCCACCGTGCCCCGCGGGGTACCGCATCCGCCGCGACGTGTTCAGGTGCAGCGCAACTCCGCAGCCCATCGCGCCTGCGGCTCCAAAACAAAACTCCCCCGTCCAGGGACGGAGGAGTTCCGCGGTACCACCCTGCTTGGCCAGGTTTTCGTGGTAGGGTGAAGGTGGAGCTGAGGGGACTTGAACCCCTGACCCCTTGTCTGCCAGACAAGTGCTCTCCCACTGAGCTACAGCCCCGTGCGTGTCCTGGCCCACTCTGCGGCGGGTAACGTCCGCCAGTCGTCGGCGACTACTCCAATTCGCCGCCGCGGCTCCCAGGCGAGTTCGGCCTCGTGCGCTCCCCGTCGGCGCGACGGCGGGCTCGCACCCGGTGCCCGCCTCTCTGCAGGGATGGCCTACTACTCCTGTTCAGCGCCTTTCCCTATGCGGTTGGTGGAGCTGAGGGGATTCGAACCCCTGGCCTCATCAGTGCGATTGATGCGCTCTCCCAGCTGAGCTACAGCCCCATCGTATCGCTAGTATATGCGATGCGGGCGGGATTGTCAATTTGCGCCGCCCTGCGAGTCGGTTTCATCTTGTGTTGGTCTGCCCCGCGCGCTGACTCCCCGCTCTGTCATGCTGAGCCGAAGGCGAAGCATCTCGGTCAGCGAGATTCTTCGCGGCTTCGCCGCTCAGAATGACAGTTGGGGGCGGGGTCGCGCGGGGCTAAAGCCGCCGCGCTGAGGGGGCACGGGAGGCCCGGCCCAGTCCTGTCACCCTGAGCGAAGCGAAGGGTCTCGGCTTGCGAGATTCTTCGCGGCTTCGCCGCTCAGAATGACAGTTGGGAGGGGCCGCACAGCGCCCGTTTGACATCCGCGCCGCCCGCCCGCATAATCGGCAGCATGGCTCACAGGGACAGACCGCGTTGGACATCCATGCTCGCGCTGATTGGCGTCCTCCTCGCCCTTGCGGCGTGCGCTGCGCTGCGCCGCGAGGCCGAGCGCACCGCTACGCCTGCCCCCACGCCCGCGCCCAGCGCCACGCCTGCGCCCACGGCCACGCCCTCGCCCCAAGAGATGCTGAGCGCGGCGCGATACGCCTACGCCATCGGCGACTGGGAGCAGGCCGCATCCCTGGCGCAGCGCGTGCTCGGCGAATCGCCTGCCCTCGCCGCGGACGCCCGCCTCGTCCTGGCGCGCAGCCTACTGGCGCTGGGCAAGCCCGCGGATGCAGCAGAGGCGCTCCAGGGGGCCGACTTCGCCGATGCGCACGCGCAGACCCTGGCCCTCTCGGTGCTGGCCGCGGCCTATCGCGACGCGGGCGATTGGGCGCGCGCCGTGGAGTACCAGACCCAACTCATCACGGCGACCGAGGTGCTGTCGGCGTGGTTTCATGAACTCAACGGCGACGCCTACCTGCAGTTGGGAGACACAGACCAGGCGCTCGCGGCCTATGGGCAGGCAGCGGCGGCGGACGAGGCAGCCCGGAATCGGCTGCTGGAGAAGATCGCGCAGGTTCAGAAAGACGCGGGCCGCGTCGCCGATGCGGTGCAGACCTACGACACGCTGCTTGCGGCGCTTTCGGCCCCGGACCTCGTGGCGAAGGTGCACTATCTCAAGGGGCTGGCCCTGCGAGATAGCGACGAGGGCGCGGCGCTGGCCGAATTCCGGGCGGCGACCGAGGCATCCACAACTGCGCGCGAATCCTACCTGGCGCTGGTGGAGTTGATCCAGGCAGGCGAGACGATAGACGAATTTCGCCGCGGCCTGATAGATTACCAGAACGGAGCCTACCAGGCCGCCGCAGCAGCCTTTGAGCGGGCCCTGGCGTCCGCGGAAAAGCGCGAGCGGCCCGATGCCGCGTACTACCTGGGGCTGGCGCGCCTGGCGCTGGGCGACTACGAGGGCGCGCTGGAAGCCTTGGACACGGCGCAGGCGCAGGGCGAGGATTCTGCATTCCGCGCGAAGGCGCTCATGGCAAAGGCGCGGACGCTGGCCCAGGCCGGCAAATTCCCCGAGGCCCGCGATGCCTACCGCCAGGCCCAGGCCGCCTGCCCCACTTGCCCCACCGCGCCCCAGGCCCTGTGGCGAAGCGCCGAGACCGCGGCGGCCCAGGGCGACCGCGCCACCGCCGCGTCCGACTACCTGTGGCTCCAGCGCCTATATCCTGGCGACGACGGCGCGGACAACGCCATGTTCCAGGCCGCCCTGCTCTACTATCAGGACAAGCGTTTCGCGGAGGCCCGCCAAGTCTGCGAAGACCTGCTCGCCCGCTACCCCGCGTCCGATGTGGCGTCCGCCGCGTCATTCTGGGCGGCGAAGGCGGCGCTCCGGGCGGGCGCGGCGGATATGGCCGAGCCGCACTTGCGCACCCTCGCGGAGGGTCTCTCCGCCGACTACTATGCCCTGCGCGCGGCGAGCATCCTCCAGGCCCCGGACAGCATCCTCCCCCCGCCCGGCAACATCCTCCTTCAAGCCGACGATGAGGCCGAGCGCGCCGCGTGCACCGCGTGGCTGGTCGGCTGGGCGAACCAGGGTGAGCCATATCCCTTTGACCGCCTCCCCGACGACCTCGCCCGCGACCTGGATTTTCGCAAGGGCGAAGCCTTCGCGGCCATCGGCCTGAACGAGAAGGCGGCGGAGCACTTCGGGGCGGTGCGGGCGAAGTGGAAGGACGCTCCCCTGGCGCTGTTCCAGTTGGCCGAATACCTGCGCGACATCGGCCTCTACCGCCAGTCCATCGCCTGCGCCGAGCGCGTGATGGCGCTGGCGCCTTCGGGCGCGACAACCCGCATTCCGCGCTACCTCCGGCGCCTGGCCTACCCCGCGTACTACGCCGACCTGATCCTGGAGCACGCAAGCCGCAATGGCCTGGACCCGCTGCTGGTCTTCGCGCTGGTGCGCCAGGAAAGCCGATTTGACCCGCTGGCCGGATCATGGGCAGGGGCGCTGGGGCTGATGCAGATCATCCCGCCCACGGGCGAGTGGGTCGCGCTCCAGGTGGGCGAGCGTGGCTTCCGCCGAGAAGACCTCCTGCGCCCCGCGCTCAACGTCCGCTTCGGCGCGTGGTACCTGGGCCGGCAGATGCGCGATTTCGGCGGCGACCCATTGGCTGCGCTGGCGGCCTACAACGGCGGGCCGGGGTACGTGCGGCTCTGGCTGTCGCGGATGACGGAGTACGACCCGGACCTGTTCGTGGAGACCATCCCCGCGGCCGAGACGCGGACCTACGTGAAATCCGTCGTGGCGCAGTTCGCCGCCTACCGCGCCATCTACCAGCCGGGCCAGGGCCAGACCCCGTAAGCGGCGCTCGGCGCCCGAAGGCCGCATCCTCGGATGGCGCGGGTTGCGCAGACAGGTCGTCTCCCTAGCGTGTAGATCGCAAGGGAATGGCTGGAGTTCACCGCAGAGTTCACTGTAGAGATGTTCAGGGTTTCCTCTGCGCTCTCTCTGCGCCTCCGCGGTGCAAAATCAACCGTGAGCGCGAGTCGGTTCCGAAGTCTGTTGGCATCTACCGTCATTCTGAGCGGCGAAGCCGCGAAGAATCTCGCTGACCGAGATGCTTCGCCTTCGGCTCAGCATGACAGAGTGGGGAGGC
>JBBIHX010000073.1:0-12885 GCA_037446815.1 Caldilineae bacterium
TTCGGGCGCTGCGCGCCCTCGCAATGACAAACACCAACAGACTTTGGAACCGAATCCCTCCCCTCCGACGCTTGCAGGTAACGCCGAAATGGTGTATTATGAGACGCAGCAGACCGCCGATTCTCGGATTCCTTTCCAGGAGGGGGCACGTGCTTGAAATCCAGCACCTGACGAAAATCTACGAAGACGGTACGCGGGCACTCCATGACGTCAGTTTCACCGTAAGGGATGGTGAATTCGTCATCCTCATCGGGCTCAGCGGTTCGGGCAAGTCCACGCTCTTGCGCTGCATCAACCGCCTGGTGGAGCCCACCAGCGGCAAAATCATCTGGAACGGCGTGGACATCACGGCGGCGTCCCCCAAGGAACTGCGGGAGATTCGCCGGAATATCGGCATGATCTTCCAGCAGTTCAACCTCGTGAAGCGGTCCTCTGTGATGACCAACGTCCTGTCGGGCCGCCTGGGGTATGTCAACACGTGGGCGAGCGTCATGGGCCAGTTCAGCAAGGCCGACCGCCAGCGCGCCATCGCCAGCCTGGAGCGCGTGGGCATTCCCGAGAAGGCGTACAACCGCGCCGACTCTCTCAGCGGCGGCCAGCAGCAGCGCGTTGGCATCGCCCGCGCCCTGATGCAGGCGCCCAAACTCATGTTGGCCGATGAGCCCGTCGCGAGCCTGGACCCCGCCACCTCCCACTCGGTCCTCAAGTATTTGGAGCAACTCAACAAAGAAGATGGCATCACCGTCCTGTGTAGCCTCCACTTTCTCAGCCTGGCGCGCCGCTACGGATCGCGCATCATCGCCCTCAAGGCCGGCGAAATCGTCTTTGACGGCCTGCCAAAGGACATTGACCACCGGCGCTTCCAGGAAATCTACGGCGAGGAAGCCATAGAAGTAGAGATCGCTTGATGTCCATTCTCGCACAGGGAGAACAACGATGAGCGAAGAGCAGAACGAGGTCCTGCGACACGGGGATAAAGTCATCATCGCCCGCGGTGTCAGCCGCTTCAAGGTCGCCCGGCACCGCCTGACAGGACTGTTTACGGATGTCCTGACGCTTTGCTATCTTTACGCATCCATTCGGCTTCTCATTCTCCAGTTGCCTCGCTACAAGGAGGCTGTGAAGGCCAGCACGGGCCAGCCGGTTCTCTATGTGCCGTGGGCCATCGTCATCTCCGCGGCCATTGTGGTGGCCCTGTTCTGGGGCAGCCTGGGGCGGTCGCTGGGCGGGCGCGTCGGCAGCATTGAGTACACCCGAAACGGCAGCAAGTCGGTGCCCATCCTCCGACGCCTGTTGCATGCCCTGCTGAACGTCATCGGCGCGGCGCCCGCGTACAGCGCCCTCTGGTGGCTCCACACCCACGACCCCCGCTACGAGTTGTGGACCTTGGCCGCGCTCCCGTTGCTTGTCCTGTTCCTGTGGGCATTCGTGGACCCCAAGGGCCGCACGCTGGTGGACCGCATCGCGGGGATTGAGGTCTCCCTGCCGGAGTACAAAGAGGTCGTGGACGTTCGCGTGCGCCCGCGCCCCTGGTACACCCGCTCGTGGGGCGTCGCGGCGCTGGCGATGCTCATCCTCTCGTACACCACCGGCTGGGTCATCACCAAGATTGACATCAACGCGCTCGTAAAGGACGCGCCCAGGGCCAAGCCGCTGTTCATTGACCTGGTTACCCCGGACCTGTTTGAGAAGACGCCTGTGGATCAGGTGGCCCGCGCCAAGTACCAGATTCCCTGCTCCGGCACGCCGCCCGCCCCCGCCGAGGTGCAGCCGGGCAAGCCCAGCCTTATCATCACACGCGGCGGGACATGCGGCGAGCGCGGCGACCTTATCGCGGTGCGCGGGGAAAACTTCGCGCCCAACTCCAAGGGGATCCTGTTCTGGGTAGATCCCATCGGCATGAAAGAGCGCATCCGCGGCATTCAGACCGATGAGAACGGGGCCTTTGAATACACCTTCAACGTGCCCAACGCGCGCGGCGTAGATTACGAGATTCACGAGGTAGAGGCGGCGATTTCGGTCCCGTCGGGGCCGTGGCGGGCAACCATCACGCTCCGCATGGTCATTGACAAGATGATTGAGACCATCTTCCTGGCTCTGATGGCAACCACGCTCGGTGTCGTCATCTCCATCCCCATCAGTTTCCTGAGCGCGCGCAACCTGATGATTCACAACCCGCTCAGCGCGACGGTGTACTACATCACGCGCACCATCATGAACATCATGCGCTCCATTGAGCCGCTCATCTGGGCCCTCATCTTCGTCGTGTGGGTGGGCATCGGGCCGTTCGCGGGCGTCTTGGCCCTCACCCTGCACACCGTCGCGGCCCTGGCCAAATTGTACTCCGAGGCCATTGAGAGCATAGACCCCGGCCCCATTGAGGCGGTTACGGCCACCGGCGCCGACCGCATCCAGACCATCGCCTACGCCGTTGTGCCCCAGATGATCCCGCCCTTCATCGCCTTCACCATCTACCGCTGGGACATCAACGTGCGCATGAGCACGGTCATCGGCCTGGTCGGCGGCGGCGGCATCGGCTTCCTGCTCATCCAGTGGATCAACCTGCTCCAGTACCGCCAGGCGGCCACGGCGGTCTGGGCCATCGCCCTGGTTGTGGCCATCATGGACTACGCCAGCGCCATCGTGCGCGAGAAACTGGTTTGACGCCCGGACGTTCGTTTCAGACTCACGGAGGGGAACCATGAAGTTATCTAGAGGCAAGTTGCCAGAACCGTTGTCGGTCTGGATGCTGTTGCTGTGCGCTGTCCTGTTGGCGGCGCTTATCTACAGCAGCGTGGGTGGGGTCGGCGTGTCCGCGCTGTTCCAGTCCGTCATCTCGCCGCCCGGGCCCAGCCCCACCGACACGCCCGTCGTTACCGAAGAGCCGACGGTTGTCCGCACGCCCACGGTCATCATCGTAGAGCCGACGCCGTTCCCGACATCGGCGGAGTTGCCGCCTCCGTTGCCGACGTCGCCGGGGCAGCCCACGCTCCCGCCGCCCCCACCGCCTCCGCAGGAGCAGCCGACGTTTACGCCCGTGCCTCCGGTGCCCATCCCGACGGTCGCGCCGCAGCCAACGTCGGGCGGTCCCGCGCCCATTCTCTGGATCATCGTCGGGCTGGTCATCGTCGGGCTGTTCGTGGTCATCGCCATCTCGCCCAAGAAGCCGAAACCGGAAGAGTAACCCGAATTGCGCCTTGAGCCTGCATTTCCGAGCGCGCCCCTTCCCAAAGGCGCGCTCTTGTTCTTGTAGGGTAGCGCCATGAAGCGAATCGTCTCCCTCCCGCGCGACAATCGGCTCTTGCTGACCGCCTTGACCGTGGCGGCGCTGGCCGTGCGCCTAGCGCGCATCGGGTTCCAGAGCCTGTGGCGCGACGAGGCGGACGCCATCCGCTTCGCCACTCAGCCGCTGGGCGATTTGCTGCGCATGTTCGTTACCCCCGGCGAAAACGGCCCCCTGTACTTCTTGGCGCTGCGCCCGTGGCTGGCCCTCTTCGGGGAAAGCGAGGCCGCGCTGCGCTCGTTCTCGGCGGTGGCGGGCGCGGCGCTCGTCCCGCTGATGTTCTGGCTAGGCGCGCGGCTGTTCGGGCGGCGGGCGGGCTGGATTGCCGCAATCCTGACCGCCATCTGCCCCTACGCCGTGTGGTACTCACAAGAGGGCAAGATGTACGCCTGGGTTGCGCTCCTGGCGGCGGGCGGTTTCGTGCTGCTGTGGTGGGGACTGGAAGGCGGCCCCCGATGGGCCTGGGCAGGGTACGTGCTCGTCACCGCCATCTCGCCCTTCGTCCACTACCTAACGGCGCTCCTCATCCCCACCTTCGCGCTCGTCTTCCTTGCGGGATGGCGGCGGTGGAAATCCCGATGGAAGGCCTACGGGGCAAGCCTGGCCCTCATCTTCCTGCCCTATCTGACGTTTGCCGCATGGCAGGTGCCCGCGCTCCTGTCCGGCTTCCGCACCGGCCACCCCTTCGTGCCGTTCCCCCAGGCGCTGGCGAGCGTCCTGTTCGGCTTCAGCGAAGGGGTGCGGCCCGCCGCCACGTTCTGGGCGCTGGTGCCGTTCCTGCTCTGTCTGCTGGCGGCGTGGGGGCTGGGCGGTGCACCCGCGGCTGGCGCGAACGAACGCGGACTGGAAAAGCCATCAGAAACGATTCGCGTCCATTCGCGTTATTCGCGGTCAGTCTCTGTCTCGGCGTGCACCATCTGGTGGGCCGCGCCGTTCCTTCTGCTGTTCGGCATTTCGCTCCTGTCGCCCCTGTTCGTGGAACGGTACCTCATCACCACGCTGCCCGCGTTCCTGCTGCTCGTGGCCGCCGGGCTGGACAATCTCCTGCGCCGCGCCCGCTGGCTGGGGCTCGCCACCGCTGCCGCGGTTATCGCCCTATCCGCGCGCGGCCTGTGGGTGCAGGCCACCGTCCCCATCAAGCCCGACATGCGCGCCGCCGCGCAGTACGTCTGCCCGCGCCTGGCGTCCGGCGACGCGGTCGTGTTCCTCATCCCCCACGTGGAGCCGGTGTTCGCCTACTACTGCGCACGCGCCTACGAGGGCATCCCGGCGCCCTATGCCAATGCCGGGCAGGACGCCGACGCCATCGCCCGCGCCCTGGGCCGGGCCTTGCAGGACAAGCGAACGGTCTGGCTTGTGGAGTCGGAGGCGCACCTGTGGGACGCGCGCGGCTTGGTGCGCAGCGCGCTGGCGGCGGGCCGAACGCAGACGGACGAGCGCGCGTTCACGCTGGTGCGAGTTGCGGCGTATGGGCAGTAGCGCGCACCATTGGGGGTGAACCGGGGTTGTATCAGATGTCCCAGCGCCGCGCCAACAGATGCGCACAGCGCTTGCGCATCGGGGGCGCATAAGGAGGTGCACATGAGGAAACCAGCCATCCTTGCCCTCGCCGCCCTCTCGCTCCTGCTCATCGGATGTGTCCCGCCCGCGCGGAGGGCCACGCAGACCCCGCGCGCTACGGCAACTGCGCCCACGGTTGCGCCGTCGGCCACCCCCACGCCGATTGCCCCTGCCTTCGCCTTTGGCGTGGAGTACATGCTCCCTGGCAGGCTGGCCGCAGTCTATTCGGAACTGGGCGCGAAGTGGGTGCGCTCCGACACCGGCAGGCAGTTCTCCTGGGGCACCATTGAGCCAAAGGCCCCCACCGCCGACGGCAAGCACACGTACCAGTGGGCCGACACCGACAAGGTCGTCGCCGAATGGCAAAACGCCGGCTTCCGCATCCAGGCATACACCAACGCGAACAACGCCTGGGCATCGTCCACGCGCCTTCACCACGTCCCGAACCCGGAATACATGGATGACTACGAGGAATTCGTCTTCAACCTGGTGGAGCGGTACGATGGGGATGGCGATCGCGACATGCCCGGCCTCAAATCGCCCATCCTCCACTACACCGTCGTGGAAGAGTGGACAGGCTACTTTGAAGGGACGGTGGACGATTATCTGCGGATACTGACCGCCGCCCACCGCGCCATCAAGCGGGCCAACCCGCAGGCGATGGTGGGCCTGGTGGATTTCTTCCTCATAGACGTGTTTGACGGCAACCCTTCGCCCGAGGAGGTTGAGCGCCGCGCGGCCAAGGATCATCCCCTCCGCCATCCCATGAGTGAGGTGCGCGAACTCCTCCGCCACCCCGACCTGTTTGACATCGTGGAGATTCACGCCTTGGGCGACTACACCGAACTGTATGCGACCGCCCAATGGCTGCGCGCCGAGATGCGGAAGAACGGCTACGACAAGCCCATCTGGATCGGCGACGCGCTGCCTGTTTCGTCTCTGCTCATCCCCCGCGGCCCGCGCGCGTTGCTGCCCGGAGCAACCGACGCCGATTACGAGACGGCAAGGCCCATCCGACCCCAGGATGCCATCCGCACCGTGGGCTGGCTGGAGGCGATCACCAACCCCAAGTCCCCACAGCACGACGTAGCCCAGCGTTGGTGGCGCGCCGTCCAGGCCCGCGAGGTCGCGAAGAAGGTGGTGGTCGCCATCCATGCGGGGTACGCGGGGATGAACCTCGCGTGGCTGGTGGAAAGCCCCCTGACCCAGACGCCGCGCGTCACCGGCAGTTGGGGCTACCAGGGCATGGTGGACGCCGCGTTCAACTTCGTCAAACAGGTATGGGAGACTCGGTCGCCCTACCCCGCCTTCTACACGTACCAACTTGCCATCCGCAAACTGGACGGCTACACCGCCGTTGAGCGCATGGACCTGGGCGATGACGTTTACGCCTACCGCTTCGTGGTGGGCGGCGCGCCGGTGTACGTCCTGTGGCGCGAGCCGGGGCGCCTGTACTTCCCCGACGAGGCCGAACCCGGACCGGCCCCGGTCAGCATGCCGTTTGACGCCCCGCAGGCGCGGGTAACGCATGTCATCACCGAGGTCGGGCAGACGGAACCGCAGACCGAGACAATCCACGCGCAGGGCGGCGTGCTGACTCTTACGCTGGGCGCCAGCCCCGTGTTTGTGGAAGCGCGGCCGTAGAAAAGGCCGGGGGTTGCCCGGCCTTTCTCCGATACCCGGGGGGAGCCTTCGCGGGATGCTTACTTCACCACGATGCTCACCAGCCGCCCGGGCGCGTAGATGACCTTCAGGATTTGCTTGCCGGTGGTGTGGCGGCGCACACCCTCGGCGGCGAGGGCGGCCTGGCGCACGTCCTCTTCCGTCGCGTCCGCCGACACGGTGATGCGATCGCGCACCTTGCCGTTGACCTGCACCGCCAGGGTGATCATCTCCTCGCGCGCGATGTCCTCATCCCACTGGGGCCACGGCTGCTGGTGCACGCTGTAGGGCTGGCCGATGCGCTCCCACAGTTCCTCGGCCACGTGCGGGCAGGCCGGCGCCAGCAACAGCACCATGGTACGAATCGCCTCGTTCCACGCCTCTGACCCGTATAGCGCCGTCTCCTTCGCCTTCACCAGCGCGTTCAGGAACTCCATCAGGTTGGCGATGTACGTGTTGAAGGCGAGCGCCTCCATGTCCTCCGTCGCGCGGCGAATCGTCTGGTGCGTCTTGCGGCGCAGGCCGCGCACCTCGGGCTCCGTCGGCTGACCCGTGGCGGCGCGGGCCGGCGGCGTCAGCACGCAGTCCCACACGCGGTACAGGAATCGCGACACGCCTTCAATCCCCTGGCTATCCCACGGGCCGCCCTGCTCCCAGCGGTACCCGAACATCAGGTACGCGCGCACCGTATCCGCGCCGTACTTCGCCACCTGCTCGTCGGGCGACACCACGTTGCCGCGGCTCTTGGACATCTTCTCGCGGTCCTCGCCCAAGATCATGCCCTGGTTGCGCAGGCGCAGCATCGGCTCGTCAAAGTTCACCAGCCCCATATCCCGCATGACCTTGGTGAAGAAACGCGTGTAGATGAGGTGCATGGTCGCGTGCTCAATCCCGCCCGTGTACAAATCCACCGGCAGCCAGTACTTGCCCTCCTCGGGGTCAAAGGGCTGATCGCCCTCGTAGTACGGGCTGAGGTAGGCGTACTGGTACCACGACGAGCACAGGAACGTGTCCATGGTGTCGGTCTCGCGCTCGGCAGGGCCGCCGCACTTGGGGCACGTCGTGTAGCGGAACCCCGCGTGGTACTTCAGCGGGCTCTCGCCGGTGGGCAGGAACTCCGCATCCTCCGGCAGGAGCACCGGCAGGTCCTCGTAGGGCACCGGCACCGTCCCGCACTTCTCGCAATAGACAATGGGGATGGGCGCGCCCCAGTACCGCTGGCGGCTGATGAGCCAGTCACGCAGTTTGTACTTGACGGCGTACTTGCCGAGACCTTGCGCCTCAAGCCAGGCGGTAACTTTCTTCACGGCCTCGTCCCCCGGCGTGCCGGTGAACGGCCCGGAGTTGATCATCGTCCCGTACTCGGCGTGGAACAGGATGTCGCGGTAGAACTCCTCGCGCCACAGCATCTCCATGACGGTGCGCGCCGCGTTCGTCGCGGGGTCCAGCGCCCGGCAGCGGGCCAGAATCTCGCGGTCGGCTTGCTCGGAGTCCAACTCGCGCACCCCATCGGCGAAGATGAAGGCCCAACGCGCGCCGACTACCTCCACCCACGCATCGGGGCGGACATGCGCGCGCGCCGCCGCGACGAACGCCGCTACCTGCTCGGCCCCCTGGAGCGCGACGCGCCACGAATTGCCGTCGTCCTCCGGCGCGATGCCGGCAGCGGCCAACGCCTCGGCGAACCCGTCGTTCACGGCGGTGCGCCGCACCCGCGACTTGGCCTTGCCGTCGGTGCGGTCAATGACCGGAATGATGGGCAGGCCGAACTTCAGCGCGAACTGGAAGTCGCGCTCGTCATGCGACGGCACCCCCATGATGGCCCCCGTCCCGTAGGTCATCATCACGTAGTCGGCGATCCAGATGGGAATGCGCGCGCCGTTGACCGGATTCACCGCGTAGGCCCCGATGAACACGCCGGTCTTCTCCTTGTCCGTGGCAAGGCGCGCCACCTCGGTCTGGCGGCTGGCCTCGGCCACGTAGGCCTCCACCGCAGGGCGATATTCCGACGGCGTCAACTTGTCCACCAGCGGGTGCTCGGGCGCCAGCACCATAAACGTAGCGCCCCACAGCGTGTCGGGCCGCGTGGTGAACACCACAATCGGGTCGCCCGCCTCGCTGCGGAAGGTAACCTCGGCCCCCTCGCTCCGCCCAATCCAGTTCGTCTGCATCGTGCGCACCCGCTCGGGCCAGTCAATCTTGGAGAAATCCAGCAGTTCGTCGGCGTAGGCTGTCGTGCGGAAGAACCACTGGTTCAGTTCCCTGCGGATGACGGGCGTGCCGCACCGTTCGCAGTGGCGATCTTCGCCCCACACCTGCTCGCGGGCCAGCGTCGTGTTGCACGTCGGGCAGAAGTCCACGGGCGCGAAGGCGCGGTACGCCATCCCCATTTCGTAGAACTTCAGGAAGAACCACTGCGTCCATTTGTAGTAGCCAGGGAGGCACGAGATGGCTTCCCGTTCCCAGTCAAACATGGCGCCCATGCTCTTCAGTTGGCGGCGCATCTTCTCTATGTTCGCCATGGTCCACTTGAACGGATGGATGCCGTGCTTGATGGCCGCGTTTTCGGCGGGCAGGCCGAAGGCGTCAAACCCCATGGGGAACAGGACGTTGTAGCCCCGCATGCGCATGTAGCGGGCGTGGGCGTCCGACGGCGCCATGGCGTACCAGTGCCCGATGTGCAGGTCGCCCGACGGGTAGGGGAGCATCGTCAGGGCGTAGTGCTTGGGCCGCGTGGGGTCAACCCTGGACCGGTACAGTTGGTCCTTCTCCCATCGCGCCTGCCATTTTGGCTCAATCTCTTGCGGCACGTACTTGTCTGCCATCTTCTTCTCCTCTCCTCGTGGTACTGCCACCGTGCCCCGCGGGGTACCGCATCCGCCGCGACGTGTTCAGGTGCAGCGCAACTCCGCAGCCCATCGCGCCTGCGGCTCCAAAACAAAACTCCCCCGTCCAGGGACGGAGGAGTTCCGCGGTACCACCCTGCTTGGCCAGGTTTTCGTGGTAGGGTGAAGGTGGAGCTGAGGGGACTTGAACCCCTGACCCCTTGTCTGCCAGACAAGTGCTCTCCCACTGAGCTACAGCCCCGTGCGTGTCCTGGCCCACTCTGCGGCGGGTAACGTCCGCCAGTCGTCGGCGACTACTCCAATTCGCCGCCGCGGCTCCCAGGCGAGTTCGGCCTCGTGCGCTCCCCGTCGGCGCGACGGCGGGCTCGCACCCGGTGCCCGCCTCTCTGCAGGGATGGCCTACTACTCCTGTTCAGCGCCTTTCCCTATGCGGTTGGTGGAGCTGAGGGGATTCGAACCCCTGGCCTCATCAGTGCGATTGATGCGCTCTCCCAGCTGAGCTACAGCCCCATCGTATCGCTAGTATATGCGATGCGGGCGGGATTGTCAATTTGCGCCGCCCTGCGAGTCGGTTTCATCTTGTGTTGGTCTGCCCCGCGCGCTGACTCCCCGCTCTGTCATGCTGAGCCGAAGGCGAAGCATCTCGGTCAGCGAGATTCTTCGCGGCTTCGCCGCTCAGAATGACAGTTGGGGGCGGGGTCGCGCGGGGCTAAAGCCGCCGCGCTGAGGGGGCACGGGAGGCCCGGCCCAGTCCTGTCACCCTGAGCGAAGCGAAGGGTCTCGGCTTGCGAGATTCTTCGCGGCTTCGCCGCTCAGAATGACAGTTGGGAGGGGCCGCACAGCGCCCGTTTGACATCCGCGCCGCCCGCCCGCATAATCGGCAGCATGGCTCACAGGGACAGACCGCGTTGGACATCCATGCTCGCGCTGATTGGCGTCCTCCTCGCCCTTGCGGCGTGCGCTGCGCTGCGCCGCGAGGCCGAGCGCACCGCTACGCCTGCCCCCACGCCCGCGCCCAGCGCCACGCCTGCGCCCACGGCCACGCCCTCGCCCCAAGAGATGCTGAGCGCGGCGCGATACGCCTACGCCATCGGCGACTGGGAGCAGGCCGCATCCCTGGCGCAGCGCGTGCTCGGCGAATCGCCTGCCCTCGCCGCGGACGCCCGCCTCGTCCTGGCGCGCAGCCTACTGGCGCTGGGCAAGCCCGCGGATGCAGCAGAGGCGCTCCAGGGGGCCGACTTCGCCGATGCGCACGCGCAGACCCTGGCCCTCTCGGTGCTGGCCGCGGCCTATCGCGACGCGGGCGATTGGGCGCGCGCCGTGGAGTACCAGACCCAACTCATCACGGCGACCGAGGTGCTGTCGGCGTGGTTTCATGAACTCAACGGCGACGCCTACCTGCAGTTGGGAGACACAGACCAGGCGCTCGCGGCCTATGGGCAGGCAGCGGCGGCGGACGAGGCAGCCCGGAATCGGCTGCTGGAGAAGATCGCGCAGGTTCAGAAAGACGCGGGCCGCGTCGCCGATGCGGTGCAGACCTACGACACGCTGCTTGCGGCGCTTTCGGCCCCGGACCTCGTGGCGAAGGTGCACTATCTCAAGGGGCTGGCCCTGCGAGATAGCGACGAGGGCGCGGCGCTGGCCGAATTCCGGGCGGCGACCGAGGCATCCACAACTGCGCGCGAATCCTACCTGGCGCTGGTGGAGTTGATCCAGGCAGGCGAGACGATAGACGAATTTCGCCGCGGCCTGATAGATTACCAGAACGGAGCCTACCAGGCCGCCGCAGCAGCCTTTGAGCGGGCCCTGGCGTCCGCGGAAAAGCGCGAGCGGCCCGATGCCGCGTACTACCTGGGGCTGGCGCGCCTGGCGCTGGGCGACTACGAGGGCGCGCTGGAAGCCTTGGACACGGCGCAGGCGCAGGGCGAGGATTCTGCATTCCGCGCGAAGGCGCTCATGGCAAAGGCGCGGACGCTGGCCCAGGCCGGCAAATTCCCCGAGGCCCGCGATGCCTACCGCCAGGCCCAGGCCGCCTGCCCCACTTGCCCCACCGCGCCCCAGGCCCTGTGGCGAAGCGCCGAGACCGCGGCGGCCCAGGGCGACCGCGCCACCGCCGCGTCCGACTACCTGTGGCTCCAGCGCCTATATCCTGGCGACGACGGCGCGGACAACGCCATGTTCCAGGCCGCCCTGCTCTACTATCAGGACAAGCGTTTCGCGGAGGCCCGCCAAGTCTGCGAAGACCTGCTCGCCCGCTACCCCGCGTCCGATGTGGCGTCCGCCGCGTCATTCTGGGCGGCGAAGGCGGCGCTCCGGGCGGGCGCGGCGGATATGGCCGAGCCGCACTTGCGCACCCTCGCGGAGGGTCTCTCCGCCGACTACTATGCCCTGCGCGCGGCGAGCATCCTCCAGGCCCCGGACAGCATCCTCCCCCCGCCCGGCAACATCCTCCTTCAAGCCGACGATGAGGCCGAGCGCGCCGCGTGCACCGCGTGGCTGGTCGGCTGGGCGAACCAGGGTGAGCCATATCCCTTTGACCGCCTCCCCGACGACCTCGCCCGCGACCTGGATTTTCGCAAGGGCGAAGCCTTCGCGGCCATCGGCCTGAACGAGAAGGCGGCGGAGCACTTCGGGGCGGTGCGGGCGAAGTGGAAGGACGCTCCCCTGGCGCTGTTCCAGTTGGCCGAATACCTGCGCGACATCGGCCTCTACCGCCAGTCCATCGCCTGCGCCGAGCGCGTGATGGCGCTGGCGCCTTCGGGCGCGACAACCCGCATTCCGCGCTACCTCCGGCGCCTGGCCTACCCCGCGTACTACGCCGACCTGATCCTGGAGCACGCAAGCCGCAATGGCCTGGACCCGCTGCTGGTCTTCGCGCTGGTGCGCCAGGAAAGCCGATTTGACCCGCTGGCCGGATCATGGGCAGGGGCGCTGGGGCTGATGCAGATCATCCCGCCCACGGGCGAGTGGGTCGCGCTCCAGGTGGGCGAGCGTGGCTTCCGCCGAGAAGACCTCCTGCGCCCCGCGCTCAACGTCCGCTTCGGCGCGTGGTACCTGGGCCGGCAGATGCGCGATTTCGGCGGCGACCCATTGGCTGCGCTGGCGGCCTACAACGGCGGGCCGGGGTACGTGCGGCTCTGGCTGTCGCGGATGACGGAGTACGACCCGGACCTGTTCGTGGAGACCATCCCCGCGGCCGAGACGCGGACCTACGTGAAATCCGTCGTGGCGCAGTTCGCCGCCTACCGCGCCATCTACCAGCCGGGCCAGGGCCAGACCCCGTAAGCGGCGCTCGGCGCCCGAAGGCCGCATCCTCGGATGGCGCGGGTTGCGCAGACAGGTCGTCTCCCTAGCGTGTAGATCGCAAGGGAATGGCTGGAGTTCACCGCAGAGTTCACTGTAGAGATGTTCAGGGTTTCCTCTGCGCTCTCTCTGCGCCTCCGCGGTGCAAAATCAACCGTGAGCGCGAGTCGGTTCCGAAGTCTGTTGGCATCTACCGTCATTCTGAGCGGCGAAGCCGCGAAGAATCTCGCT
>JBBIHX010000074.1:0-12879 GCA_037446815.1 Caldilineae bacterium
ACGCCGCTGCCGGGCAGGCCCACGCCCGCGCCCGTGGAGCCCCCCGCAGTCCAGCCTGTGGCGCGCGAACCCGGGCCGGCCGTCGCTTCGGGCGATCTCCTGGCCGTGGCGCAGGCCTTTGACCCCGAAGAGGCCATGGAGTTCGTCAACGCCCTGACCGCGCCGGAGATGGGTGGCAGGCAACCCGCAACCGAAGGCGGATACGCCGCGGGCGACTATATCGCGGAGAAGTTCCAGGAGTTCGGGCTCCAGCCCGCCGGAACCGACGGCTACTTCCAGCCCTTCACGGCCCCCTTCGCCGAGATCACGGGCGTTCCCACCTTCGTAATCACCACCACGGCGGGCACGGTGTACGACGACTTCGTGTACCGCAAAGACTTCGCCTTTGCCTGGGGCGGGTATGCCGGGGGCGGCACGGCCAGCGGGCGCGTCGTCTGGGCCAACGACTGCCGCGCCGAGGACTTCCGCGGCGTGGATGTGGCCGGGCAGATCGCCTTCTGCCGCTTCTCCGCCGACGATGAGATTTACCGTCAGGCGCTGGAGCACGGAGCGAGCGGCCTGATTCTGCTGACCGACGACGAGGGTCGCGTGAGCCATCTGCGCACCTATCGTCAGCCGAACTACCTGCCCGACAGTTTGCCCACGCTCCTGGTGCTGCCGCAAGTCGCCGACGCGCTGCTGAGCGGGAGCGGCTACACGCTGGACGACCTGTCGCTCCTGTACCGCCCCGTGCCCTTGAGCGTATCGGCGCAGTTTGAGGTGTTCCTGAACGAGCCGGGCGAGGCCCAGGCGCGCAACGTACTGGGCGTGCTGCCGGGCCGCGACCCCGCCTTGCGCGACAAGGTGGTCATCATCGGCGCGCACTACGACCATCTGGGCGCCGACGCCAACGGCGACATCTACCGCGGCGCCAACGATAACGCCTCGGGCACGGCGGCCCTGTTGGAAATCGCCCGCTCGTGGCAGGCCGCCGGATTCGTCCCCGACATGACGGTGCTCTTCGCCGCATGGGACGCCGAGGAGCAGGGCCTGCTGGGCGCCGAGCACTACGTGCGGAACCCACGCTATCCCCTCACGGCCACCGTCGGCATGATTCAGATGGACATGGTCGGCCTGGCGTCCGATGGCGTGCTGACGCTGGACGGCATCAACAACGCCATCGGGCAGCAGGTGCAGGCCAGCGCCGCCATCTTCGGCGTGCAGACGGGCGAGGTGTCGTTCCAGGGCGGCAGCGACCACGCGGCGTTTCTGCGCGCCAACGTCCCCGCCACGCTCCTCATCTGGGACAACGCCGATGTGCCCTACTACCACACCCCGCAGGACACGCCCGACACCCTCCAGCCCGAGCGCCTGCGGCAGGCGGGAGCCATCGCGTCCCACGCGGCCATTGCCCTGTCCACGATCCAGCCGCGGCTGCGCGCCCTGCTGGACGCCCAGGCGCGGGCCATCGCCGCGGGCGACCTCAACGCCTACGCCGCCACGCTGGACCCCGCCGACGCCGAATTGCAGCGCGCAGGTATGGACTGGCTCGCCACGCGCCCCGCGGACGCCCGCCAGGGCTACACGCTCACCATCGGCAGCCTGCTCGTGTCGGGCGACACGGCCCAGGCCGACGTAACCGCGGCCTCGGTGGGCGCAGATGGCCGACGGTCCGTGCTGGCATCGTACCCGGCCCGGATGGTGCGCCGCGGTGCGGACTGGTATGCCACCTGGCCCGTCGCCCGCACCGTGAGCGCCCCCGCCCTGTCCGTGCAGATGGTGCGGCAAAGCGACGCGGATGAGGAGTGGGCCGAGACGCTGGCCCAAGCGCGCCTTCGGGCGGCCTTGGCCCTGGGCCTGCGCAACCCGCAGCCGATGACCCTCACCGTGTACCCCGACATGAACACCTTCGCGTGGCTGGCCGGCGCTGGCACGGGCGCGTATTCGCCCCTGCCCGGCTACCACATCGCCCGCACCGACACCATCACGCCCACTGCCGTCAACCTGGTGCGCAGTGAGATGGGCATGCCCCTGCACGAAGGCGCGTGGCTGGGCCTGGGGCTGACATACTGGGTGCAGACCGCCGGCGACGCCGAGGCACAGCGCGCCCTGTCCCACCAGATGACCCCCCTGCTGGACGGCACCGTCTCGGCGCGGCAGGTGCTCACCCAGACCGCCGATGCCCTGGATGACCGTAGTGCTGCGCTGGCCTGGAGCCTGACGGACTACTTCATGCGCACCTACGGCACGGACGGCTTGCGCCGATTCTGCGCGGGCTGGGCCAGGGCGGGAACGCAAGCGGGCGCCTTCGCCGCCATCGGCACAACCCCCGACGCCTTTGTCCAGGCGTGGGAGGCGGCGGTGCTGAATCCCATTGCCGAAGCGCGCGCGGGCATAGAGCAGACGCTGCGCGAACGCGAGCAGGCCGTCCTCGCGGGCGACAAGGCCGCATTCCTCGCCACCGTGAACCCGGCCGACCCGGTGTTCCAGACCGAAGAGGGGCACTGGTTTGACGATTTGGCAGAGCACCCGGCGGAGTCCTACGCGCTCAAGGCGCAATTGCTGGCCGCGGACGAAGCCGGAGCACTGGCCCGCCTGCAGATGACCGCGAAGATGAAGGAAGGCGGCAACACCGTGCAGGCGTCCTACACGGCGCGATTTGTCAGGGCCGCGGAGCGTTGGCTGCTGGCCGGGCCCGACTGGACGGTGGAACAGGGCGACCACTTCCTCGTCAAGTACGCGCCCCCCACGACGCGGGAGACGGCCCGCGCCGTGCTGGACGCCGCCGAACGCGCCTATGCCCAGGTAACCACCGACCTGGACTACGCGCCCGCGTCCGTTACCGAAATCAAGTTGTACGACGACCAGCCCGCCATGCTGGCGTCCATCCTGCTCTCGGTGCCTTCGTGGGCCAAGGGCTGGTACGAACCCGGCGAGGCCATCAAGGTGTGGACGGGGGCGAAGGGCGTGGATTTCGTGAGCCTCATCGCCCACGAATTCACGCACCGCGTGCTGTTTGACCTCGGCGTGGACCTGGGCTGGCTGCACGAGGGCGTGGCCGTGTTTGAGAGCATGCGGGCCGCGCCCGAGACGGCGGCTCCCGCGCAGGCGCGCTACGTGCCCGCCGTCCGCGAAGCCCAGCGCACGCAGAAACTGCTGGACTGGGCCAACATGCCCACGTATGACGAAGTGGCCGATCAGGACACGACCCTGTACTACGGCCAGGCGTGGATGTTCGTGGACGAATTCGTGCGCCAGTTTGGGCTGGATAGTCTCAACCGCCTTCTGCGCGCCCTGGGCGAGGGCCGTGGATTCGCGCAGGCGTTCTCGGTGGCGGCGCGCATGCCCTTCTCCGAGTGGGAACCCCAGTGGCAACAGGCGGTGCGGCTGGGCGGCGTGCCCGCGGAGCTCATCCGCGCCGCCCAGGGATTCAGCGCGGACCGGGCGCTGGCCACAGTGCAGACGCTGGCGTCCCCGGACTTCGCCGGGCGCAGAGCCGGCAGCCCAGGCGCCGACGCCGCGGCCCGCTGGATCGCCCAGCAGATGCAGGCGCTCGGCCTCCAGCCCGGCGCGCCCGACGGCTCCTACTTCCAGGCCGTCCCCATCCCCTACGCCGAACTCGCCGCCATGCCCGTCGTCCGCTTCACCGATACGGTAACGGGCGGCCAAGTGGCGCTGGCCTATGGACAGGACTTCCGCGAGGTGGTGGGCGGATTCGCGGGGGGCGGCGACCGAACCGCCGAACTCGTCTGGCTGCCCAAAGAGTTCCCCGAGGACGTTCGCCTGGGCGGGCGCATCGCCCTCAAGTACCAGTCCGCGGACCCGACCGCCGAGGCCGAGGCCGCATGGGCCCATGGCGCGGGCGGCCTCATCCTCGTGGTCAAGGACACGTCCCTGGACATGCGCGAGCGAACCGTGCCCTCGCGGGCGATGGAGTCAGACGCCATCCCCGTGGTGCAGATTCGGGAGGAAACCTGGCGCGAGATTATCAAGATGGCGGGGCTGACCCCCTACGAGGCAAACAACGCTCCCCGCGCGTTGCTGCTCTCGCTGAAGGCCCACCTCGCCGTGCCGTACAGCACGCCGCAGACGGCGCAAGCGTTGACCGTCGTCGGCGTTCTGCCGGGCGAACGGGCCGACGCGCGCCCGCTGGTCATCGGCGCGCACTACGATGGCGTGGGGGCGCTCCCCGACGGCACGCTGTACGCCGGCGCGAACAAGAACGCCTCGGGCGTGGCCGTGATGCTGGAAGTGGCGCGGGTGCTGGCCGAAAGCGGATTCCGCCCGTCGCGACCCATCTACTTCATCGCCTGGGGCGCAGAGGAAGCGGGCCTCGCCAGTTCCCGCTCCTACGCCGAGCAAGCGATTGTGCCGCTGAGCCGGATGCTGGGGCTGCTGGAGTTGGACACGGTCGGCGCGGCGCGCAGTTATTACCTGAACTTGGAAGGCGACAAGGACGGCCTGGAGGCGACGCTCCTCTTCAACCTGCGCCTGGCCGCAGACCTGCTGGATCGGCGCGTCTCGCCCGAGGCATACAAGGGCAGCAACACCCACGCCATCTTCCGCGAGCGCGGCGTGCCGTCGGTGCTCCTGTTCTGGCCCAACGCGGAGCACATCCACACGCCGCTGGACACGCCCGACACGCTGGACCCGTACAAGTTGGCCACGACGGGCGAGGTTACGACCCTGGCGGCCATGATGATGGCCAGGTAGCCCCGACGCGCGCCACGGCCATCTGCGGGAAGTCAGGGGCTAATAAGACTATTTCGGTCGCATTTGACAAGCGCAGCACCTCCCTGTATGATCCGTGCATGAGTTCGCCCAGCGCGGGCTCACAAATACTTGCGGAGGGAGAGCCCATGAGCGACACGTCGCTAGACCGTACCTACAGGGGCCTGCGCCGTTTCAACCTGGCGATGGGATTCCTGCACCTCATCCAGGGCCTGCTGATGATCCTCATCAGCAACGACACCACGTACCCCATCTGGACCAACTACCTGACCTTTGACCGAGCCACCTTTTCCCTGACGCCCAACCCACAGCCGTTCTACGACCTGCGGTTCGGCCCGGCGGTGGCCATCTTCCTGCTCCTGTCGGCGGTGGCGCATTTCTCGCTCGCCACCTTCGGCTACAAGTGGTATGTGAGCCACCTGGAGCGGAAGATGAACCCGGCCCGCTTCTACGAGTACGCCCTGAGTTCGTCGTGGATGATCGTCCTCATCGGCATGCTGGTGGGGCTGTGGGACCTGGGTGCGCTCATCCTCATCTTCGCCCTCAACGCCACCATGAACCTGTTCGGCATCATGATGGAGTTGCACAACGAAGGCAAGGAGCGCGTCAACTGGACGTCGTTCATCTTCGGCTGCTTCGCGGGCATCGTGCCGTGGATTGTCATCATGCTGTACTTCCTGGGCGCGATCAACTCGGGCGATGCCAAGCCACCGGCGTTTGTGTACGCCATCATCCCCACCATCTTCGTGTTCTTCAACATCTTCGCCGTGAACATGTTCCTGCAGTACAAGAAGGTGGGGCCGTGGAAGAACTACCTGTTCGGTGAGCGCATGTTCATTATCCTCAGCCTGGCGGCAAAGACGGCGCTTGCCTGGATGATTTTCGCCGGCACCCTGGCGCCCGTATAGGCCCAGCCCGTCGGCGGCGGCTACACGAGACCTCGCGGGGGCGCGACGAGAGCGGAAGGCTCCGCCGTGTCCCCGCTTTGTCGTGCGCTCCTTCTGGCACGCCACTTGCGCTCTGGGCTTGGGCGGAAGTCGCCGCGCGATTCAGTTCCAAAGTGTTTTGGTAACCGTCATTGTGAGGAGCGAAGGCCCGAAGCAATCGCTGGGAACTGTCAATCCCTGGGAACTGTCATTCTGAGCGGCGGAGAGCGAAGAATCTCGCTGACCGAGATGCTTCACCTTCGCCTCAGCATGACAGAGTGGGGAGGCAACGCGCGGGCTGACCAACACAAGACGAACCCGACTCCGCCACGCTGCCGATTTGCAAACCGATGCGCGATGCGATAAGATTCGTTCACGTTCCCGCCTGGCCCGAGAGGAAACATGTCCGAACAGCCGAATGAATCCAAGCGACCGAACGCCGATGGCGACGGCGCCCAAGACCCGCGCCTGGTGGAGGCCATCGCCTTGGCCACTGCCGAGCGCAGGGATGAGGCCCGCGCGTTGTTTGGGGCCATCCTCGCCGACGACCCCGACAACGTGGAGGCGCTCCTGTGGATGGGAGCCCTGGCCGACAGGCCCGAGGACAGCCTGCGGTACATTGGCCGCGCCGTCCAGTTGGCCCCGCAGAATCCCCGAGCGCGGGCGGCACTGCGCTGGGCGCGCAAGCGGGCGCCGAACGCCGGCCGGCCTCGCCCGAATCCGGCGGGCGCGGCCCACCCTGTGGGCGTGCCTGCGCCTGTAGTGCGCCCGTCGCGGGGCGTCCCCCGTTACGTGGGATGGCTTCTCGCCGCGCTGCTCGCCCTCGTCGGTGCGGCAGCGATATGGACCCAGACCGACTGGCCGGCCCAGGCGTGGGAAGCCATTTTCGCCACCCACACGCCCACGGCAACGCCGACGTTCACGCCGACGAATACGCCCACCAACACGCCGACGGCCACGCCCACCCACACACCCACCAACACGCCCACACCGACGCTGACCGAAACGCCCACGCCGACGCCGACGCACACGCCCACGCCGACGGCCACCCCCACGGCCACGCCCGTCCCGCCGACGCCCACCCGCCCGCCGCAGCCCACTGCCGCCCCGCCGACCGGCATCGGCAACGGCGAAAAGTGGATTGACGTGGACCTGTCGTCGCAGCGCCTGGTGGCCTACGAGGGGAATCGCGCCGTCTACTGGGCGGTCATTTCCTCCGGCCTCCCGGCCACGCCCACGGTCAAGGGCCAGTTCAGGATTTATGTCAAGTATCGCAGCGCGCCCATGTCCGGTCCGGGCTACTACTTGCCCAACGTGCCCTACATCATGTACTTCTACAAGGGCTATGGCCTGCACGGCGCGTACTGGCACAACAACTTCGGCCAGCCCATGAGCCACGGCTGCGTCAACCTGAAGATAGACGATGCCAAGTGGCTGTTTGAGTGGACCGACCCCTACGTGCCGCCGGGGGCCAACAGCGCCTCGGGCACCGGCACCCTGGTCGTCATCCACGACTGATGCCGCCGCGCGCCCCGCTAGCGCCGCGGGGCTTCGCCCCACGCTTGTCATTCCGAGGCGCGAAGCGCCGAGGAATCTCACCCGCGGGCACACACTGCACGGTCGCCCCGGCCGGTCGCCCCTACGGCTAACCCTAGCCCGCGGGGCTTCGCCCCACGCTTGTCATTCCGAGGCGCGAAGCGCCGAGGAATCTCACCCGCGGGCACACACTGCACGGTCGCCCTGGCCCGTCGCCCGTACGTCCTCGCAATGACCGACGGAGGGCCAACGTGCGACGCACCTGCGAGGTGCGTCGCACGTTTCCCCAGCGGGACGCGGGTGCGACTTGCGTCTATCGGCAAACATGGGTAAACTCGGAATCGGGACCACCTTTCCGTTTCACCCATGCGCGATGGCGCTCGCCGGTGAGTAGTGTGAACAGCCAAGAGTTCATTGACCACATAAGAAGCCTCCCGTTCTACCACGGGCAGATCGTGCACCAGGAGCACATCCCTGCGCGGCCTGCTCGGTACGGCCGCTTGAATCGGCCCTTGCCGAAACCCCTGGAACAGGCGCTGGCCGACCTCGGCGCGTCGCGCCTGTACACGCACCAGGCCGAGGCCATCAACGCGGCGCGGGACGGGCACGACGTGATCCTGGCCACGTCCACCGCCAGCGGCAAGACGCTGGCCTACAATGTGCCCGTGCTGGAAGCCGTCCTGGCGAACCCAAAGGCGCGCGCCCTGTACCTGTTCCCCACCAAGGCGCTGGCCCAGGACCAGCTCCGCGCCCTGCGCCAACTCACCGACCGCCTGGGCGGCCTCACCTTCGGCACCTACGACGGCGACACGCCCCGGGAGGCGCGCGGGCGGCTGCGGCAGCGCGCGTCCGTCGTCCTCACCAATCCCGACATGCTGCACATGGGCATCCTGCCCCATCACAACCTGTGGAGCCGCTTCTTCGCCGATTTGCGGTTTGTCGTCATTGACGAGGCGCATGTGTACCGCGGCATCTTCGGCTCCCATGTCGCCTGTGTGTTGCGGCGCCTGCTGCGCGTGTGCGAGTTCTACGGCTCCCATCCCCAGTTTATCCTATGCTCGGCCACCATCGCCAACCCGGGCGAGCACGCGGGTCGACTCACCTCGCGCGAGGTGGTTGTCGTGGACGATGATGGGGCGCCCCGCATGAGCAAGGAATTCCTGCTCTGGAACCCGCCCTTCCTGGACAGGGCGAAGATGACCCGCCGCAGCGCCAACGCCGAGGCCGCTTTCCTCTTCGCCGAGATGGTGCAGCATGGCATTCGCAACATCACCTTCGCGCGGACGCGCAAAGTGGCCGAACTCATCTTGCGCTATGCCCGCGACGCGCTAGAAGAGACCCGCCCAGACCTCGTATCCCGCGTGCGGGCCTACCGCGCCGGATACCTGCCCGAGCAGCGCCGCGAGATTGAGCAGGGGCTGTTCCGCGGCCAGTTGCTAGGCGTAACAGCCACTAACGCCCTGGAGTTGGGCGTGGACGTGGGCGCGCTGGACGCCACCGTTACCGTCGGCTATCCCGGCACCATCGCCAGCGTGTGGCAGCAGGCGGGGCGCGCCGGTCGCGGCAAGAAGGACTCGCTCTCCATCCTCATCGGCCTAGACAGCCCGCTGGATCAGTACTTCATGCGCGAGCCCAAGGAACTGTTCGGGCGCAGCCCGGAACACGCCCTGATTGACCCGAGCAATCCGTACTTGCTGCTCCAGCACCTGCCCTGCGCCGCCCATGAGCGCCCCCTGACCAGCGCCGACGAGCACCGGTTCGGCCCCACGTTCCCCGAGGTCATGGCGCAACTGGAACACTCCGGAACGCTAGAGTACCGCGGGGATCGGTGGTATGTCTCCGGCATCGCCTATCCCGCCGAGCGCGTCAACATCCGCTCCATATCCGGCTCCACGTTTGTCCTGCTGGACGAAAGCAACAACTACCGGATGCTGGAACAGATTGACGGAGCCACGGCGTTGCTCCGCATTCACCCGGGAGCCGTGTACCTGCACCAGGGCGAGACCTACCTGGTTACCCGCCTGGACCTGGACACGCAGACCGCCTACGTGCGACCCGCCGACGTGGACTACTACACCACCCCGCGGGAGATCAACGATGTCCGCGTGGTGCGCTCGTGGCAGGTGCGGCGCTTCCCGACCTGCCAGGCGTACTACGGCCAGGTGCGCGTTACCCAGCAGGTCATCGGATACAAGCGCGTGCAGCAATACACGGAAACAGTGCTGGACAACGTCCCGCTGGACCTACCCAGCCAGTCGTTCGTAACGTCCGCGCTGTGGTTCAACGTTCCCACCGAGATCATGATGCGCGTCCTGGGGGCGGGGCTGGATTTTGCGGGCGGCCTCCACGCGCTGGAGCATGCCAGCATCGGCCTGCTACCGCTGTTCGCCATGTGCGACCGACTGGACATCGGCGGGCTGTCCACGCCCTGCCACGACGACACCGGCGAGGCCCAGGTCTTCATCTACGACGGCCACCCGGGCGGCGTGGGCATTGCAGAGAAGGGGTTTCACATGCTGGAGCGTCTGTGGGCCGCCACGCGCAAGACCATCGCCGGCTGCCCCTGCCAGGATGGCTGCCCGTCGTGCGTGCAAAGCCCCAAGTGCGGCAACAACAACGAGCCGCTGGACAAAGCCGCCGCCGTGTTCATCCTGGACGCGCTGATGCAGGGGACAGGCGAGCGCGCGTCTTCGGGGGCCACGCCGCCGGGCGCCGGTCGTCAGCGATCGTGAGGTGCGCATGGACAGAAACTCGCTGAAAATCATCGGCTTCGTCCTGATGATCGTCGTCGGCGCCTCGTCGGTGTTCATGCCCGTGCTGGTTGTGGCGATCCTGGCGCTGATCGCGGCCTACAATGCCTTGCCCATCGGCGAGATGTCGGGCCTTTGGGCGGGGCTGGCCGGCCTCAGCGCGCTCCTCGGCGGCTGGTTCATCGTCCAGGGCGTCCAGGGCCTTCGCGGACGGCCCTCCGCCCCGTTCTACATCGCCCGCCCGTGGCTGTGGGTTGCGCTCCTTGTCCTGACGCTCGGCCTCATCGCTGTGGCGAGCGACGCCGCGGCCATCGGGGGAGTGGCCCAGGTGCTAGGGGCGCTCCTGCCGGGAATTGCGCTCCTGGCCTTCGCGAGCCAGGGACTGGCCTTTGCAGCCGGCCCCGCAACCTGGCGACAAATCGCCGCCCAGGTCAGCGCGACGCTCACCGTTTCGCTGGGGTGGAGCATCTTCTTGGAAATCGTCGCGCTGGCGGGACTGGCATTCGCCGTCGGCGTCGTCCTGAGCCTTCTGCCCGATGGCCTGAGCACGCTGGAACAGTTGCAGGAACAATTCGCCGACCCCTCCGGCCTCATTGGCACAGACATCTGGAGCAACCCTGGGGTGCTTGCGTTTTTCCTGGTGCTCATGGCGGGTCTGGTACCGCCCATTGAGGAGATAGGCAAACTCCTGGCGGTGGGGATGCTTGCGCTGGCGCACCGTCCCAGCCGCGCCCAGGCCCTGATGTGGGGCATCGCGTGCGGCGTAACCTTCAGCGTCTACGAGGCGGCCTTCGCCAACCCCTACCCGGGCGTCGGCGCGGTCGTCCTGGCCCTGCGCGTGGGGGCGATGCTCATCCACGCGACGACGGCGGCGCTGACGGCGTGGGGGCTGTGGGAGTGGCTGGCCCGGCGGAAGCCCGGCTTCCTGGCCCTGGGCCTGGCCCTTGCCATCGCGCTCCACGGCGCATGGAACGTCGTGGCGATCTTGTGGGTCGCGCTGCAGGCCACCACAGGCTCGCCGTGGCTCATCGGGCTAATCGCCGCGCCCTTCCTGGCCCTCAGCGTCGGGGCAGCCGGTGTTCTGGCGCGGGTGTTGGAACCTTCGCAGTTGGTACACGTCTTGCACATAGAACGAGGTGAGGACACATGATTTGGCTTCTCATCGGACTGGTCGTTGTCATCGTTCTCATCGCCGCAGCCGCGTGGTACGCATCCGAGCAGATTGTGCGGCGCAGGCGACCGGACAAGACGGCAAGCCCGTCGGAGTACGGACTGGAGTACGAGGACGTTACCTTTACAAGCGAGGATGGCATTCCCTTGCGGGGCTGGCTGATTCCGGCCAGCGATGCGGCGCGCGCCGTCATCTTCCTGCACGGGCACGCGGGAAGCATGGATCCGGACCTGAAGTACGCGCCCTGGTTCCACGAGCGCGACATCACGGTGCTCATGTTTGACTTCCGCGGCCACGGGCGCAGCGGCGGCAAGCACGTAAGCATGGGATACTTTGAGCGGCGCGACCTGCTCGCCGCCGAGAGGTTCCTGCAGGGCCGAGGGTACGACCGCATCGGCGTGCTGGGCTTCTCCATGGGCGGGGCCGTGGCCATCAGCGGGACGCCGCTCTCCCAGAACATTCGCGCCGTCGCCGCCGACGGGGCCTTCGTCTGGCTGCGGGATGCCATCTACGAGGGGATGCGCGAGCGCGGGATTCCGGGCGCGCTGGCGAAACGCCTGGCATTCCTGGCCGTCAAGTTGGCCGGCTGGAGGCTCGGCGCCGACCTGGAGGAGGCCGACCCCGGACTGTGGGCCGGCAAGATCGCGCCCCGGGCGCTGCTCCTCATCCACGGCGAGCAGGACCCGTACACATCCACCGAGGAGGTGCGGGCCATGTTCGCCGCCGCTGACGACCCGAAGGAACTATGGATTGTGCCCGACGCCGGGCATCGGAACGTAGATGAGGTGGAGCCGCAGGCTTACAAGGAGAAGGTCGTGGGGTTCTTTGAGCGCTATCTCGCAGGAGGATAGGCCATAACGCGCGGTTGCGCGGGGAGGAAGCAACATGAGAAAGTGGGCTGTGTTGATGCTCATCCTGAGTGTCGTCCTGACACCCGGATGCAAGCCCGCTGCCGCAGACCAACTGACCTACGTGGCCCCATACGAGATGGGTGTGGACGTCGGCGAATATCTGCCCGGCACCGGCATCCGCTATGTGGGCCTGACCGACACGGGCGCGCACTTGACCATTGACGGGCAGGACGCCTACAAGCAGAAGGGCGACTCGCTGAACTGGTCCGGCAAGCCCGTGGAGAACGCCAAGATGGACTTCTCGGGGCGCATCGTCTGGTACACCGAGACGACATGCCACATCCTCGGCTCGGCGACGCTCACGATCGCCAAGCCCGCGCCGCAGGCCGTGCCCAACATCCCAGACGCTCCCCTGCGCTATCGGGCCATCGTTACCTACACCGTGGACAAGGGGAAGAAAATCCCAGGCTCGCTGGTCGTGTACAGGGGCAAGGCCGACAAGGGGGCCGAACTGGACGGCGTGGAAGGGTATCCGTACCGCAAGGCCGGCGATTCCATCGTCTGGCAGGGCAAACTCAAGGACGGCGTGTACGTGATCGTCAACGTGCGCGTAGTGTTCTACACGAACTCCGTCCTGCAAGTGGCTGGCACAACGGAGGTGATATTGGTCCCGCCTGGCGCCGCGGGCAGTGGGTTTCAGGAATAGCCACGAGCGGTCAGCCAGCAGCCGTCAGCATTCAGGCATCAGCCGCCAGCGGTATGCTAGCGTTCTCCTGACCGCCGAATGCTGATGGCTGACCGCTAGCACGTCTCAAACCGCGGGGGCGGATGGGATAGGCTCCGCCGGCCCGCGTATGAGAGAAAGGGCACTCCCACCGGTGCCCTTTTGTTTTTCGCGTGCCGGGATGCCCCCGCGCGCGTGTGGATATGCGCGT
>JBBIHX010000075.1:0-12789 GCA_037446815.1 Caldilineae bacterium
ACGCGCGACCTGTACGCTCGGCTGACCGCCCAGGGCGAGTGATTTCACCCGCTCGTAACACTCTGCGCAGGCGCGTGCCCCCGCGCAGATGCCTACACCGAGTTACCTCATAGGAAACCTTGACGTATCTCCCCTCCGTGTGAGCCTCATGTGAGTGCCATGTGAGTACCCCTGTGCTATAGTGGAGCCAGAAACACGACAGCACAGGAGGAAGTAGCCATAAAGACCCTGTTCGCCAAACTCGCCGATCCCCGCTGCATTCAGGTGGCGCGGCTGACCGCAACAGTGATACTGATACTGGCATTCACAACGCAGAGTGCGGCCAATGGAAGGGAACCGCAGTTCATCAATGGCGTCCTATCACCCATTTGCTTCCCCGTAGGGCCAGATGCACTAGACCTGGGAGTGACAGGCTATGATTGCGGGCGAGAGCCAGACGGAAGTGTGGTCGTTCTCTTTGCGCATCGGGATACGCATCGGAGCGGGAAGATTCGAATCCGCAGGTCCACTGACAGAAAGGAAGTCCTCCTGGAACTCGTGCGAGAAGGGAAATCTGCGCTTCTGATACACTGGAATCCGGCCGGCATCGACGTTTGGCTGCAAGACGCCAACGGCCGAGGGGGGCAGTTTGTGTACGATGAGCGAGCCCGTGGATGGAAACCTGTTACCGAGGGCGCGCAATCGGTCCTGTGCGCGAACCAGGAAGATGCCAAGATAGTGGCGGCCGTGTATGGCGACCTCCAGGCGCGTTCCGTTGGTCAAATTATCCAAGGATTGGTATTATGGAAGCCCCTTGCCTTGGTCGGAGACCGCGCTGGTAACGAGGTCTACTGTCCGTGCACAGGGCCTTGGTCTCGCGGTGATGCGGTACATACCACTAGGTCAGGCTGTTGCTACGATGCAACCAATGATGTGAATGTAAGATGTTGGAATCAGTGGTGCATTGGGTGCTGCCAGCTCGGAGACTGTGATGCTGCATGTCTGGTTGATGACTACTTTTGCGTGTGCGGGCGCTCTGGCAGAGAGTGCGGCGGGGCTTGCCATTGACTCTGCCCTTCGCAGCGGGCAAGACTGTGTGGATGTATGACAGTCTGAGCAGGTTAGCGCGGTCGGCGAATGAGGAGAGCCGTGGGATGACCTTCGCAGAGGTGCAGCAGGGCGCTCCCCGTAATCAGGCTACAAACGGATCTCTGTCAGCCGCTGCTTGATGTGCCCGACGTTGGCGATGCTCGTCGGGTCCCGGCCGTGCAGCAGCACGCCAGTCGGTGCTCTTTACGGCTTCTATCCCGGCGAATGCGCAAGGATATAGAATGCAGAACATGGAGGAGTGATGCACGATGCCGCAGATTACTCTTACCGAGTTTGCAGTGCTGTTTGCAGTAGTGGCGCAGACAGCCTTTTGGGTATGGATGCTAGTAGAAGTACTGACCCGGGAGACGGATTCCCGACAGAGAGTACTGTGGAGCATCGCGATCGTGCTCGGGCAGGGGCTTGGCGCTCTGCTTTACTTCGCTTTTAGGCGGCCGTTGGCCAGCAAGAAGCGATCTGATCCCTAGGGCGCGAGTCTGCGATGGTCTGAGATGAGGCATTCAGCACGGCGAAAGGATCTCGGACGGCGGGTGTCCACGTTGCATGGGTTGGGGCTTCTCCTGCTTCTAGGCCCGGTTCTTCCGTTTGTTCAGTTGGCGCCCCTTCGTTTCTTGCCTTGTAGCACATCTCCCAACTCGTTTCTATGGCACGCCAGCGCCTTTGCCGTTGTTCTTGGCAGTGTGGGACTCATCCGGAGATAGACGGCCACTGCCGGCTCTTGCTCCAACGCTGCTTCCAAGTCTCTGGTCCACGTCTACGGTCCCCGCACGCCCTTCGCAAGGAGTTCGCTTTACATTAAGAAACCTTAACGTATCCCCTCTCTGTGTGAGCCTCATGTGAGTGCCATGTGAGTACCCCTGTGCTACAGTGAAGCCAGAAACACGACAGCACAGGAGGAAGTGCCATGAAGACCCTGTTCGCCAAACTCGCCGATCCCCGCTACGCCAAGGTTGCGTGGGTTGTGCTTGGACTCATCGGGCTCATCATCGCGGGCGGCGCGCCCACCGGCCCCAGCGGCCCCGGCGCCTAGTCCCACCGACACAGAACGCTCACAGGAGGAAGTGCCATGAAGACCCTGTTCGCCAAACTCGCCGATCCCCGCTACGCCAAGGTTGCGTGGGTTGTGCTTGGACTCATCGGGCTCATCATCGCGGGCGGCGCGCCCACCGGCCCCAGCGGCCCCGGCGCCTAGTCCCAGAACCCATACCGATTCCCAGCCGCCGCAGCATCTTGTGCGGCGATCCTCCCGATAGGGGGCAACGGAATCTGCTTGAGGTGGCCTTTCGGAAGGTGCCAGGGAACGCCGTCCGGGCCGCCGAGTTGGACGCGGTTGGTCGGCCAGATTTCATCTCAAAGCAGCGATCATTGCAGGCCTCGCGGGTTCGCACGATTCTGAGGCTTCCAATACGACACAGCGTCGCAAGCGGTTTGCCTGCGCCCCCTATCGTTTTGCATACGCGGATGGTACCAAGACGAAGGAGAACGAAATGACTGCGGAACTCTTGAACGTGCTCGTGGGCGCGGCGGTAACGGATGGCGAATTCTGCCAGACCCTGCTGAGCAACCCGGGTCGGGCCGCGCGGCAGTTCGGCCTTGCGCCCGAGGACGTGGAAGTGGTGTCCAAGATTCGCGCGCGCTCGCTGGCCGAGTTTGCGGGGCAGTTGCTCCTCTGGATGCCGACCGAGCCCAGGGAATCCCGATACGCCCGAATGCAATAGCGCGCCTGCCGGTACAAGTCGGCCAGGCACACCGTTCTGTACGTACGCAGCCTGCTGCGGCATGTCCGTGGCAGGCTGTTGTTGTTGCACCGCAGAGACAGAGAGCACGCAGAGAAAAAATCAGAATTCCTCCGCGCCCTCTCCGTCTCTGCGGTGCAATGAGCGTTCTCCGCGGTGAACGTGAGCGCGGCTAATCCCCGCCGGGCCGAGCCAGTTCGTACACGTGCACCCTGTCTTGCAGGATAGGATTCACGGCCAGATTGCCGCGGATGATCCCGCTCACCGTTTCGCCCAGCCACTTGGGGGACTCCTCAACCACCGCGATTTCGCGCAAGCGGCCGTCGCGCAGGATGCCGGCCTGCACCGTGGCCCAGGTCTGGCCGCGCGCGTCGCCCCAGCCCGCGTCGTAACTGCGCTCGCCCACGAGAACGTGCGTGACGCCCCACGACTGGAGCAGCGAAATGCACTCCGGCTCGGGGAAGCGCGCCAGCACGTCGCCATAGGCCATGTACGCGGTTGTGTAGAACGTGCCGTGGCCGTAGGCGATTCGCCGGCCGTGGAGCGCGGAGCGGTACAGCGCATCGCCGTTCCAGGCGGCCACCAGCGGAAACCGCATGAGCACCGCATCCTCGGGCAGCGCGGACAGATACTGCTCCAGCGGGCCGGGCGTTGTGGCGGAAAAGCCGAAGGGCATGGGTACCACCGCAAACTCCACGAGCACCAGCGCGATGAGCGCGCCTGCCAAGACCCTGCGCGCCGCGCGCCCCCCTCTCAGCGCGGACGCCAACCCCATCCCGCCCAGCACGGCCACGCCGAACGTGGTGATAAGGCCGAAGCGGTACAGCGTGCGCAACGCGCTGCCGAAGGGCACGAACAGATAGACCAGCAGCGCGGGCAGGGGAATAGGGATCGCGCCCGGACGGTGGAGCGAGTAGTACGACACGGGATTGATGGCCAGGCGCTCGGTGAGGAAATGCATGGCGCGGGCGAACAGGCGGTCCACGCCGTCAGGCACGGGTACGTAGAGGCGTGTCCCGCCCACGTGGAGGGTCGTGCCCAGGGCCATGACGAAGGCGACGAGCGTGATGAGCGCCAGGCCCGACACGACCCGCCCCGCGCGCCGCCGCCACGCGATCCACGCCAGGGCGAGCGGCACGAACCCCACGAACACGAATCCAGGCGCATACCACGGGTACGCGGGGACATCCGCGCGATGCTCCAGGAACCGGCGCCCCCACAGCGGATGGTAGACGTTGGGGTAGACGAAATCCTCCAGGCTGGCGGACCACTTCTCCGTCTCTGCAAGCGACCAGGTCATGCCGTTCTGGGCGTGTTGCAGCGCGGGGATCGCTGCTGGCAATACCAGGACAACCGTAACCGCCGCCATCAGCGCCAGGTGGCCCCACACCCGGCGGCCGGCCAGGTTCGCCTTCCACGGCCATAGTCGCCACAGCAGGTAGATGGCCAATGACAGGCCGACGATGTAGGCGTAGTACCACGAGGACAGCGCGTTGAGGGCCAGGAAGCACCCCGCGAGGGCGGCGTCCCGCGCACGTCGCCCCCGAAGCCACCGTTCCATGAACAGAAACAGGAGCGGCAGCCACTGCGTGGCGATGAGTGGGAGCCAGCCCGCGGCCATGGCGCCGATGCGGTACGGCGCATAGGTGAAGGCCACGGCGGCGAAGACGCCAGCGGCGCGGCTCCGCGTCAGGTACAGGACGAACGCATAGGTCGCCAGGCTCGTCAGGAAGAACGTGAGCAAGACGAACACGTTGTAGGCCACCGTGGGGCTGAAAACCAGCAGGAGCGGCGCCAGCAGAGCCTTGTTGGCAATCATGGTCTCGGAAAGCGCCAGATTGTAGCCGAACGGGTAGAACATGTTGGGATTGAACAGGAGCGCCGTCTCGCCGGCCATCGCGCGCCCCAGATACCACACGTCGTAGAGCCATCCGAGGTTGTCCCACGGCGGGCCGGGCACCGCGCGGTCTATCACCGCAACGAGGGGATAGGTCATCGCCACCGGCAGGGCAGCGAAGAGGGCAATCGGGAGTCCGTGCCGACGAACTGACGCCAGGACGCGATTCAGCCCGCGGCCCATCGGCGCTACTCCGTAGCGGAGTTGGCAGGCAACGGCGCGGCTCGCCATCCCGCGGGCACCGGCCTACGTCCTCGCCGCAGGTGGGCAGCCTTCTTACGGAACAGGAACAGCAGGTTCCGGAACCCATCGCGCCAGAGGTTCAGTTTGCTCTCGCCCACGCGCGGCCGGTAGTAGATGGGGACCTCGGCGCACCGCAGTTCCCTGCGGGTGAATGCCTCTATCTTGAGTTCCTCGGACAGGGACATGCCGTCGCTGGCGAGGTCTAGAAGCGGCAGGATGTCGCGGCGGAAGACCCACATGCCCGACTGGGAGTCCTTGATGTAGAACCAGAACAGCGCGGCCTGGACAACGCCGAGAACCCAGTTGCCGAAGACGCGGAGCGCCGTGCCTGACCCGCGCGTTTTGTAGCCCGTGCGGTCGCAGGTGATGAAGTCCAGGCCGTCTTCCACCAAGACGTCCACCAGCAGGGGGATGAACCCGCGGGGGTAGGTGCCGTCGCCGTCCATGGTAACGATGATGTCGCCGGTGGCGCTGCGGAAGCCCGTCTTGTAGGCCGCGCCGTAGCCCTGCTTGGTCTCCACAACCACCCGCGCGCCCAGGCTCCGCGCCACGTCCGCCGTGCAATCGGTGGAGTTGTTGTCCACGACGATGACCTCGTCCACGCAGGAGGGCATATCGCTGAGCGTGATGGCGACGCCCTCCTCCTCGTTGTAGCATGGCATCACGACCGAAATGCGGTGCCCTTTGTACATGCGCTGCTCCTATTTCTGTGGGCCGGACGCGTCGGCGGCATGGGGCTGGCCGGCTTCCAGCGGCGAAATCCGGTGGCGGACTTTGGCGGCCTTGAGGGCCAGGTATTCCTTGAACACCTGTGGCAATACCAGAGGGTTGAACAGGATGTTGACCGTCAGGAAGCATTCGTAAGTGCAGAAGCACTTGGTGTCGCGAATATCGCGGCGCATCTCATCGGCCCGCTGGCTGAACCAGACCTTGCCGAAGTCGTAGTCGTAGTCGCGCACGTTGGCGATGACGCGGTCGGGCCGCACCTCGCAGGGGAGCACCTGCCCGCGGCTGAACATGGCCCCGCCCAGCGTGCCCGCGTAGCACGGAATCTGGTAACGGTTCTCGCGCACCGTCTTGGCGATGATGCGCGGGCGAACGATGCGCTTGGCGTTGAGCACGTCGGAGAACGGCATCTTGTAGTAGCCCGACAGGATACGCGCCTTGTTGTCGCGCTCCAGGGCGCGGTGCAGTTCCTCGTAGCGCCTGATGTCAAAGTCCTTCGTCATGGGGTCGGCCGGCTCGCCCCGCGTCAGGAGCGTGAACACGGTGTTGACGCCCAGTTCCTTGCCCAGGTAGTCGTACAGGGGCAGCAGCCGATCCTGATTCAGCGCCGAGACCGTGATCTGCACGCAGACGCTGAAGTTGGGATAGTGCTTCTCCAGCCGTCGCAGTTCCTTGTACGTGCGCACCGCCTTGTCAAACAGGCCAGGCGTGTTGCGGATGCGGTCGTGATCCTCGCCGATGCCGTCTATGGACACGTCAATGTGCAGGTCAATGTTGGGGTTCTGCCGCAGCATGGTCTCGGTGGTCTCCACGATGCGGCCGGTTAGGCTGCCGTTGGTGGGGATGCCCACGTTGGCGGCATGGTTGTTGACCTTGAAGATGTGGACGATCTCGGCCAAATCCCTGCGGATGAACGGCTCGCCGCCCGTCGGCGTGAAGAACAGCATGTCGCCCATGGACGCCGATATCTTCTCAATCTCGTCTACAGTCAGTTCGTCCTTGACCCATTCCGTGCGCTGGCCGAGGAGACAATGGCTGCAATGCGCGTTGCAATTCTCGGTAACGAAGAAGACGAAGTAGAGTGGCATGGCCCCGTGCTTGTAGAACATGCGAGGAGTGTACTTCAGATAGTTCCAGATGCTCATCGGCTCACCTTTCCCGGAGCGGCTGTCTGCCGCCGGTGTGGACTGTATCCCTTCGCGCGGCCGTCAGTAACGCCGCCCGCGGGCGAAATCTGCGATTCCCTTGAGCGTACCCACGCCCGACACCCAGAGGTTGATCGGCAGGAAGGCCGCGCTCTGTAAGAAGAACCGAACCCCGCGCGTCCGCCCCAGAAACGCCAGGAACGGCGCGTTCAGCACCCAGATGGCTGCCAGCGATCCCGCCGCCACCGCCCCCGCCGTCGGCCACACAGGGAGCAAGGCCAGCGCCAGCAACAGCAGGGCCGACACGGGCACGGATGCTTGAAAGAACCAGGGCACCGAGGCGTAGTATTTTCGCCCCGTGCGCTCCAGTTTATTGCGAATGAGCGTTTTGGTCAAACCCGCCGCGCGGGCGATATCGGTGAGGATGAGGCTGCGCAAGGTGTATCGCTTCAAGTGCACTACTTGCAGGCGCTTGTCCAGGCGCACCCGATAACCCGCCGACAACAGGCGCATCCCGAGTTCAATGTCCTCGGTTACCGACGGGCCGGTGTAGTGGGGGTCAAACCCGCCCAGCGCCTGGAAGACCGCCTTGCGGGCCGCCGCCGCGCTGGTGTAGAACACCCCCACGAACTCCGGCAGGCGCGCATAGGTGTAGTGCATCCACAGGTTTTTGAACTGCGATGCGAATTCCGGATAGGGCATGGCCTTGGCCAGCAGACCCACCACGGCGTGCACCGTCGGGTCTTGCAGGTTTTCGGCCACGAGCGCGAGCGTGTCGGGCCGAATGATCACGTCGGAATCCATGAAGAAGACCACGTCGCCCGTGGCCGCCGCCGCGCCGGTGTTCTTGGCGACCGCCGCGCCCAGGTTGCGCTCGTGGCAGATGACGCGGCACGGGAACTGCGCCAGAATCTGCGGCGTGGCGTCGGTGGAGCAGTCGTCCACAACGATGACCTCGTAGTCGGGGTACTCGGAGCGGAAGACGGCCTCCAGGCACTGCCTCAGCGTCGCGGCGCCGTTGTAGGTTGGGATGATGACGGATATCTTCATGCACACCCCCCACGGTAGAATGCGCTTACTACAGAAAACGAGTCGGTTTCACCTCGTGTTGGTAAACCGTAGGCGCACTCTCGTCGTGTGTCATTATGAGGGCACTGCGCGCCCTCGCAATGACGGGTACCAACAGACCTTGGAACCGACTCCATAAAACATCCCAGTTTTTCTCCGCGGTGCATCTTCCACACGGCCAGCCTACGGCGAGAAGCGGCTGATGCCCCGGTCGGTGGCGAACCAGACCGCGCCGCGCTCGTCGGCCACTATGGCCTGCACGCGGGCCGAGGCTAGCCCCGAGTTGTCCGGCGTGTATACTTCCCAGTTGCGCCCGTCGTAGGCTGCAACGCCGCCCTCAATCGCAATCCACACCTTGCCGTGGGCCTTGTCCACCGCCCACAGAGGGTTGGGATTATTCGCGGTCTGGAGGATGCGCGCGTAGTCGTAGCCGACGGCTTCGGGCAGGTGGCGGTAGTTGAACCAGGACGTGCCCATGAGGCGACGGATGGACTGCCGTGCGCCGAACCAGCGTACCCCCTCGCCGCCCAGCGCCAGCCCCCAAATCTCCTGCGCGGTGGGCGGCATGGCGGGGTCGGTGTATGCTTCCCAAGTCTTGCCGTCGTAGCGCGCGATGCCGCGGTTGGTGGCGCACCACAGGACGCCTTCGCCGTCCACCGCCAGGGATAGCACCCGCCCGCCCGGCAGCCCGTTGGCGCCGGGCGCGTAGGATGTCCAGGCGTCCTTCCTGCGCACGCTGACGCCGTTCTCGGTGCCAACCCACAGGGCGCCCGCCGAATCCCATGCCAGGGACAGCGCCCGCCCTGCGGCAAGCCCGGCCTCGCCGCTCTTGAACGCCGTCCAGCGCTGACCGTCGTACAGGGCCACGCCGCCGTCTGCGGCGAACCATATCCCGCCCTGCGGGTCTGCGAGGATGGCATTGACGCTCACGGGCGCTTGTTCGCGGGCCGAGAAAGTCGTCCAGCGGCCGGCCTGGTATCGGGCGGGGGCGCTGCCGGCAAACCCGGCCCAGAGCGCGCCATCCGGCGTGAGAGCCAGCGCCCGCGCGCGGCCGGATGGGGGAGCGACGCCGGTTGTGGATCGCCGCGTCCAAATCTGGCCGTCAAAGTCGGCCAGGCCGGTGTCCAGGATAGCCCAGATTCTCCCGCCTGCGGCCGCCATGGGCCACCGTGTGCTGCGGGTGAACTCCTGTCTCCACAGGGGTGCATACTGCACGGCCGCATCGCGCACCGACCCGACGAGGGCCCACCGTTCGTCGTGGCGATAGATGCCCTGGGGCGATGCGGCCCAGAGCGCCCCATCGGCCGTCTGGGCCAGTGCGGTAACGCCGCTCGGAGCGCCGCTGTCTTTCGGATAGGCGATCCAAACGCCATTCTGGAAGCGCGCCAGGCCGGTATCGGTTGCGGCGAGGATGGTGCTGTCGGTGAGCACCAGGAGCGCGTTCACCATTCCGGGGGGCAGGCCGGAGTTCTGGGCCGTGTAGGTGATGACGGCATCGCCCGCCAGCAGGGTTACGCCCATCCACGAGGCGATCCACCGCCGCCCCTGGGAATCCAGGGCAATGTCAGTGATGGGCTGGCCGGGGATTCGGTGCATGACCTGAGGGATGGTCTTCGCCCAGATCGCGTACACCGTGCCGTCCTGAGTTCCCGCCCAGAGGGTGCCGTCGGGGCCAATGCTCATGGCGCGGAAGTCGCCCTGGAGCGCGCCCGAGTTGCCGATGCTGAGCGTGTCCCAGTCTGGCCCGGCGTATCGGCTCAACCCGCCGCCTGTCGCCGCCCAGATGTCCCCATCGGGGCCCCGCGCCAGGTCATGCGCGTCGTTGGAGCGGAGGCCGTCCTGCGGCGCGAGGAATTGGCGGAAGGAGTCGCCTTCCGCATCCCACCGCACGATGCCGCCGCCTGTCGCCGCCCATACGGAGCGGCCGTCGGATAGGAGTGCGCGCACCTCGTCGCCGCTGGCAAAGGTGGTCCACCCAGCCAGGTTGACGGTCGGCGCCGGCGTGGGCAAGGGGGACGTGGCCGGTTCCGGCGAGGGTTCTGCAACCGGGTCGTGGATGGCGTAGACGGTGGCCTGCTGGGCGCTGCACGCGAAGACCCGCTGACGCAGGGGGTCGGGGGCCAGGCGGTGGGCAGCCCCGCCTACGGCCACCTGCGACACCACCTCGGCCGTTGCGCCATCCACGATGGCCACCGTGCCGTCCAGCAAAGCGGCATACACGCGGTTTCGCGACTCGTCCAGGGCCAGCGACGCCAGACCGGCCTGAAGGCGCACGGTATCCGAGATGCGGCTTCGGGTGTCCAGGAGCAGCAAGTGGCTATCGCCGTGGATGCCGATGATGGCGTCGCCCCGGGCGCTGTCGCCCGCGATGGTCAGGGCAGCGTACTCGTCGGCAATATCGTCTGGGATGGCGATTTCGGCATAGGGAACGACCTGCGCGGACGTGAGATCCACCAGCACAACCGCGCCGGGCTGCCCGCCGTAGGCAAGGACCGCGACGCCGCGCGCTCCGTCCATCCACGCGGCCACTGGCGCGCCCGCGCGGATAGGTAGCGCGACGCGAACGCGCGTCTCCTCCAGGGAATACCCGTCCAGCAAGGAGAGCGTGAGCGTGCCCGGGCTGGCCGGAGACTGCCAGACGGTGAGCAACGTCCCGGCTGCTTCGTCCACGTCCAGGGCAAGGAGCCTGTCGCCGCGCAATGTTTTCAAGAGGCGATGGGTTGTCCCCTCCAGGACCTGCACGGCCGATGGGGTCGCGGAAAGACCCGCATAGACCTGGTTCAGGCTGCTGTTGACGCCGAGGAGGGGCGCGCCGTCCGACTCCATGACCCGGCTGGCGCTCTTGCTTCCCTGGGCCGCGGCGTACAGGCCGTCGGCGCAGGCGATCCACACTTCGCCGGTGGCGCGATTGACCGCGAGGCCGGTGGGCAGCGGGCCCGTGCTGATGGCGCGGGTGGCCTGCTCCCGCTCCGGCGCCAAGGCGTACACTGTCGCGCCCACCGCGTCGGCCAGGTAAATCATGCCGTCGGCCGGGTGCACCATCGCCGCCGATGGCACAACGGCATGGGGCAGAAGGTCTTGATTCCGCGTCGTCAGGTCTATCACGGCGACGGCGCCTGCTGCCGGCAGGGATACGAATAGTCGGTCCTGGTGCGCGTCCAGGATGATTGTGTCCGGTCGCGCGGGCAGAGTCCAGCGCAGGAACTCGGCCCCGTCGGGGGCGAGCGCCACGAGGAGGTTACGGCCGGGGATGGCAACGTAGGACACTCCGCTGGCGGGATGGATTGCGGCGCTCCCCGGCGGGCCTGGGAGGCCAAGCGGAATGATGCGCCCCCGATCCACCAGCGCGGCTTGACCGCCCCCGGCCTGGGCCACGAGGAGGCGGCGCGCCGTCGCCTGCGCCTCAAGGAAGTGCGCCGATGGGAAGAGGTCTGCGGCCGTGAGGCCAGCGGGCCGGCGCGTGTCGGCGATGAGCAGCCGCCCCCCGGCCCAATCGCTGATGTAGAGCGCGCTCGCGCCGGCATCCAGCGCCATCTCCACCGGCTCGCCGCTCAGGGCGAGTGTGTCCTCAACGCCGGAGTCGGGGCTATAGACGGTCATGGAAGCCGCGTACTGGTGCAGGATGAACAGGCGATGGGTGCGCTCGTCCACGAGGAAGGCGGTTGGCGTCGCGGGCAACGGCACGGTGTCAACCCTGCCCGTTCGCGCGTCCAGCACCGAGAGCGCCTCGGCGATCTCTTGGCCTTGCGGGCCGGTGGCGCCGGAGAAGTAGACCTTTCCGGCCTCGGCGTCGGTCTCCACGATGGGCTGCGCGCCTCCGGCACCAAACGAGGCGACGAATCCCGTGTTCAAGTTCAGTGCGACGGCTCGGCCAGAAGGCATGGCGGCCACGGCCAAGTTGTATTTGGGCAGAAGCGTCGTTCTCCAGGGCGGGGACGAGAGGGCGACCTTGCGCACCACGGTTCCGGTCGCGCCGTCCACGACCCACAGTTCGGCCGGCCCGCTGCCGCCGGCCCCGCCGAGAAGGACGCGCTGGGCATCGGTGTCCAGGCCCAGGATGCGGCTGCCGCGAGGGACGGGCACGCGGGTTACCCGCAGGGTGCGCGTGTCCACGATGTCCACCTCTTCGGCGCACAGGACGTAGAGCCGATGATGCTTGTCATCCAGGGCCATGTCGGTGGGATGGGGGCCGATGCCCTGTCGCAGGGGGATGAATCCGGTGAGAATCGGCCCGACGGGTGCCGGGGTGGGGGTCTCCAGAGGGCGCGGGGTGCGTGGTATGGGTGCGGGCGTGCCCGGCGCGGGCGTGCCGCCCATAGGCCCGCACGCGCCGAGAACGAGCGCGGCGAGGGCCAGGGCCAGCGCCACGGCCAGCGGCAATGCGCGCCTCTTTGCTCTGCGTCGGGGTCCCGCGAGAAACGTCATGCAGCGCCTCCGCCGCCATTGTAGCATAGGTTGGCGGGATGGGGTAAAGCGGGTGTGGGGGCGTAGTCCGCGTGCGCCGCACGCTGCCCCAGATATCATTGCGGGCTGGGCGATCCAGCGGGACGGTATCCACGGATACCACGGATTGCGCGGATGGGGTGGGAGATTCTTCGCCGCTTCGCGGCTCGGGATGACGGTTTTGTAACCGCGAATGAACGCGAATCTACGCGAATGGGGCACGTGCGACGCACCTGCGAGGTGCGTCGCACGTTGTCCCTCACCCCAGCCCTCTCCTGTGGAACCCGGTCGCCTCGCCGGACTCAGTTCCATCTTGTGTTGGTGAAACGCATGGACACTCTCCTCGTGTGTCGTTGCGAGCGAAGCGAAGCAACCTCACGCCCCGGGGATTGCTTCGGGCGCTGTGCGCCCTCGCAATGACAAACACCAACCGACTTTGGAA
>JBBIHX010000076.1:0-12533 GCA_037446815.1 Caldilineae bacterium
GATTGCGGGGGTTGTGTTTCAGGAAGCGATCCCATAGGATGTAGGCCATCGGCGCAGCGCCCATGGGCGCGCCAGGATGCCCAGAATTGGCTTTCTGGACGGCGTCTGCCGAGAGGAAGCGAATTGTGTTGACGCATTGTGTGTCCAACGCAGTTTGGCTCATGACGTGTTCCTCCTTGCCGTTGGCGGGCTTTTCGGCGAAATGGCCGCCGACATTATACGGCAGGCGGCGCGAGAATGCCAGCGGGAGGTTGCCGGGAGGTATCCGCGAATAACACGAATCCACACGAATAGGTTGGGATGTATCCTGGGATGACGCGGGTTGCGCGGACAAACGTGCGACGCACCTCGTATTGTCATGCTGAGCCGAGGGCGAAGCATCTCCAGGTTTGCATCCGCGGATAACACGGATGAGGCAAAGTAGAGCAAATTGCCGATGTGCTCCACGAGATTCTTCGCGGCTTCGCCGCTCAGAATGACAGTCCCATAACCGCGAGCGCGCGCGAACAGGAACGTGCGACGCGCCTCCGAGGAAGGTCGGCCGTGAGGGCAGGCCCCCTCGCCCGCGGCGCGGGAGAGGGCTTGGGTGAGGGGGCTTCGGGGCTTCGCCCGCCAGGTCAGTTTGGCAAGATGGGGCTTGCGGCGTTACAATAGCGGCGCATCGTGTGGCGGATAGAAATACTTTACGAGGAGGTGAAGTATTTGCTGATAGTTGTTGTCCCCTTGGTGTTCTGTCTGTGTTGCGCCATTCTCCCCAGTCTGTTTCTGCTCGGCTTATATTCCAACCTTCAGGAGGCGTTCGGATGACCATTGTATTGGACGGCACGAACCTGACCGTAGACGCGCTGGTACGGATTGCCCGGCACGGCGAGCGCGTGGAATTGCACCCCGATTCGCTGGAGAAGATCAAGGCTTGCCGCGCCATGCTGGAAGAGAAGATTCAGGCGCGCGAGATCATGTACGGGGTCAACACCGGCATCGGAGAGTTTTCGGAAATCGTGCTCACCGATGAGCAGGTGAGGGACTTCCAGCGGTATCTCATCTACAATCACGCGGCGGGCATTGGCGATCCTATGCCGATTGAGCACGTGCGCGCGGCCATGGCGAGCCGCATCAACGTGCACGCGCACGGGAACTCCGGCTGCCGCCCGGAGATCACCCTTACCATGGTGGAGATGCTCAACAGGGGCGTTACGCCCTATGTGTGTCAGAAGGGGTCGGTGGGGGCGTGCGGCGATTTGGCGCCCATGTCCCAGATTGCGCTGCTCCTGCTGGGCGAGGGGCAGGCGTACTACAAGGGCGAACTCCTGCCCGGGCACGTGGCGATGGAGCGGGCGGGCATCCCGATTCCCGGCTTGCAGGCGCGCGACGGCCTTGCCGCCATCAACGGCTCCAACGTGCTTACGGCCATGAGCGCCTTGTTCCTGTATGACGCGAACAACTGGCTGAAGCAGGCCGAGATCGCTGCGGCCATGTCGCTGGAGGCGCTGCTGGCGAACATGAAGCCGTATCACCCCAAGATTCACGAGGCGCGGGGCTTCCCGGGCGCCATCCGCAGCGCGAGGGCGATCCGCATGGTCCTGGCAGGCAGCGACCTGGCGGAGGGGCGGCTGAAGGTGAAGGTGCAGGACGCCTACTCCATGCGCTCCACACCCCAGGTCATCGGCGCGGCGCACGATGCGCTGGCATGGGCGCGCTCGCAGGTGGAGATTGAACTCAACGGCGTGGCGGACAATCCCATCTTCTTCCCGGAGGAGCGGCTGCAACTGTCGGGCGCCAACTTCCAGGGGTCACCGGTGTCGCTGCCCATGGACATGGCGGGGGCGGCCATCACCATGGTGTCGGTGCTGTCGGAGCGCAGGCTGAACCGCCTGAACAACCCGGCGCTGAGCGTGGGCCTGCCGCCCTTCCTGACAAAAGGCGCGGGGATGTTCTCGGGTCTGATGTTGAGCCAGTACACGGCGGACATGCAGATTGTGGAGCAGCGTATCCTGTCCATGCCGGCCTCTATTCAGTCCATACCGGCAGCCGCAGACCAGGAGGATTTCGTCTCCATGGGCATGAACACGGCGCTAAAGAACATGCAGATTCTGGACAATGCCTATGGGGTGCTGGGGATTGAGTTCATGGCTGCGGCGCAGGCGCTGGACTTCCGCAACCACACGTTCGGCCGCGGCGTGGCGAAGGCGAAAGAGGTCATTCGCCGGCATGTGGCCTTTCTGGATGTGGATCGGCCGCTGTATCCCGATCACAACACGATGAAGGAACTCGTCAAGTCGTGCGAGATTCTGCGCGAGGTGGAGGCCGTAGTCGGCAGCCTCGGCTAGCACTACAACCGCATTTTCTACCGTCATGCTGAGCCAAAGGCGAAGCATCTCGGTTGGCGAGATTCTTCGCCGCTTCGCGGCTCAGAATGACCGATGCGGTTGCAATACCAGGCAGGCTGTGCGCGCTTGTTGCGGTTCGGCGAAAAAAACAAGGACGGGGGACCCATCGCGGGCCTCCCGTCCTTGCGTACCCGCGCCATTGCGGGGTGTTAGGCTGCGCGCTCTATGATGGCGCGCGCGATCTCCGGCGACACCTGCGCGTAGTGATGGAACTCCATCGTGAACACGCCGCGTCCCTGCGTCTTGGAGCGCAGAATGGTGGCATAGCCGAACAGGTTCGCCAGCGGTACATGCGCCACGACGACGTTGGCGCCGTCGCGCGGCTCCATGCCGATGAGGCTCCCGCGGCGCATATTTAGGTCTCCGATGACCTCGCCGGTGTACTCTTCGGGGGTTACCACTTCCAGTTGCATGATGGGCTCCAACAGCACAGGCCCCGCCTTGCGCGCTCCCTCGCGGATGGCGAAGGACGCGGCGGTGCGGAAGGCCATGTCGGACGAGTCCACCTCATGGTAGTTGCCGTCCACGAGGGTAACTTTGATGTCCACCATCGGGTTCTGGGCCAGCACGCCGCGCTCCATTCCGTCGCGGATGCCCGCTTCAATGGCGGGGACGAACTTGCGCGGGATGGACGTGCCGCGCAGACGGTCCTCAAACTGATAGCCGGTCCCAGGGGGCAGCGGCTCCATCTCAAAGATGACGTGGGCGAATTGCCCGTGCCCACCGGTCTGGCGAACCAGGCGGTACTCGGTCGTTACCGGCTTGGTGATGGTCTCGCAGTAGGCGACGCGAGGTTCACTCACGTTGGCGCGGACGTTGAACTCGCGCCGCAGCCGATCCACGAATACGTCCAGATGCAGTTCGCCCATGCCGGACAAGATGGTCTCGCCAGTGCGCTCGTCCTGGCGGAGGTGGATGGTAGGGTCTTCGTCGGCAAGTCGGGCCAGCGCCACGCCCAGTTTTGCCTCATCCGCTCGCGACGCGGGGGCGATGGCGATGGAGATGACGGGCGTCGGGAAGGCGATTTTTTCCAGCACGACGGGGCGGGCGGGATCGCAAAGGGTGTCGCCCGTGGACGCGGCCTTGAAGCCGAGGATGGCGCCGATGTCCCCCGTAGAGATGACGTCCACCTCTTCGCGGCGGTCGGCGTGCATGCGCACCAGCCGGCCCACGCGCTCCTTCTGCCCCGCGACGGGGTTGTAGTACGTCTCGCCCTTGCGGATGCTGCCCGAGTAGACGCGGATGAAGACGAGCCGCCCCATGTAGGGGTCCGTCGTGATTTTGAATGCCAGGGCCGCGGTGGGCTCGTCGGCGCGCGGGTAGCAGACCACCGGCTCGTCCGTCTCGGGCGACGTGCCTTCAATGGCTGCCATGTCGGAGGGCGCAGGCAGGTAGGCGAGGATGGCGTCCAGCAGGGGCTGGATTCCCTTGTTCTTCGCCGCGCTGCCGCACAGGAACGGGATGGCCTTTCCGGTCAGAGTTGCCGTGCGGAGGGCCGCCGTGAGTGTGGCCGCGTCCAGGTCCTGGCCTTCCAGGTAGCGCTCGGCGATGGCATCGTCCACATCGGCGAGTTGCTCAATCATCCGCTCGCGCCAGGCCAGGGCCTCGGCCTCAAGGGCGGGTGGAAGGGGGCCATCCAGCGGCTGCCCGTCCGCGTCAAAGCGGATGGCCTTCATGGACAGGAGATCCACAACGCCTTCAAACGATGCCTCGGCGCCGATGGGCATCTGCACCGCGATAGGGTTGCAGGACAGGCGACGGCGTACCATATCCAGCACGCGCGCGAAATTCGCCCCCGTTCGGTCCATCTTGTTGACAAACCCGATGCGCGGCACGCCGAATCGGTCGGCCTGACGCCACACGGTCTCGGATTGGGGCTCTACGCCCGCCACACCGTCAAATACAACTACGCCGCCATCCAGAACGCGAAGGGAGCGCTGGACTTCGGCAGTGAAGTCAATGTGGCCTGGGGTGTCAATGATGTTGATTTGATGTCCGCGCCAGTTACAGGTAACGGCGGCGGATTGGATGGTGATGCCACGCTCCCGTTCCTGGGGCAGGAAGTCGGTAACCGTTGTGCCCTCGTCCACGCTGCCAAGACGGTAGGTCTGGCCCGTGTGGTACAGGATGCGCTCGGTGGTCGTCGTTTTTCCTGCGTCTATGTGGGCGATAATGCCGATGTTTCGGATTTGATTCAGTTCAGCCATGCGTGATTTTCACCTCGGTTTCGGGCGCAAAACAAAGGCAGTAGCGCAACGCGATACAGATTTGCTACTGCCTTTCCATTGCAACAGCGCGCTATTTGGTTTTGCAACGCCATTGTATGAGGTTTTGCCCAAAATGTCAAATCTTTGGCGGGGGCAACTCGGTTCCACGTGGGACCGTAACCGCGAATAACACGAATACACGCGAATAAGGGTTCGGCAGTATCCACGGATGGCGCGGATTGCACGGATGGGGCGAAGTAGAGCAACTTGCCAAGTTGCTCTACGAGATTCTTCGCGGCTTCGCGCCCCAGAATGGCAGACCCACAACCGCGAATAGCGCGAATCCACGCGAATGGGGGAACGTGCGACGCACCTCCGAGATGCGTCGGGCGTTATCGCCCCATTCTGTTGTCATGCTGAGCCGAAGGCGAAGCATCCCGGGGATGGGATTCTTCGCGGCTTTGCCGCTCAGAATGACAGATTGCCGACGGCGAGGGGGCGACGCCCTCACCCCAGCCCTCTCCCGGCGGGCGAGGTGGCGTGGTCGCGCGGGGCTAAAGCCGCCGCGCTAAGGGTGGGTTCTTGGAGGACGCAGCCCGGTCCTGTCAACCTGAGCGGCGCGAAGGGGCTCGGGTTGCGAGGTTCTTCGCAGCTTCGCCGCTGGAATACGGTTGCTACGGGTGAAGCGGAGCGGTTGATGTCGGAGGGGTCTCGCGACGCATGTACGGGCGACCAGCCGGTTGCCTGTACACTACTAGGCCGCCCCCTGCCCTTGACGTAACGCGCCGTTGGCGGTATAGTCAGGGCGACCGCGAACACATGATGGTGCTGTTGGAGCGAACGGAGATGCGAACTTGCCGGGTGGGCTTGACATTGTCAGGCGGGGGCGTGCGCGGCTTCGCCCACATCGGCGTGCTGAAGGCGCTGGAGGCGCGAGGCTGGCGTCCTGACGTGCTCACGGGCACCAGCATGGGGGGCATCGTCGCCGCGGCCTACGCCTCGGGCATGAGTGTGGTGGAAATGGAGCGGGAGGCCGTGGCACTCACGAGCCTGAGCCGCCTGGCTCGTCTTCTGGACCGGCGGCCGACGCCCACGGGCCTGATTGCGGGCGATCGTTTGCTCCAGTACTTTCGGACGAAACTGCGGGGCGCTCGCTTTGAGGAGTTGCGAGTGCCGCTGGGGCTGATGGCCGTGGACTGCGAGACGGGGGAGCAAGTGGTGCTGCGCGCGGGGGATGTGGCGCTGGCCGTTCGCGCGACGATGGCGTTCCCGGGGGTTTTCGCGCCGGTGGAGATTGATGGGCGCACGCTTGTAGATGGAGGCGCGTCCGACAATCTGCCGGTGGCGCTGGCCAAGGAGATGGGAGCCGAGCACGTGGTGGCGGTGGACGTGTGCCCGCGTGGTGCGCCGTGCATGGGAGGCGAAAACACGGAGGATGGCACATCGCTGGTGCCGGCGCCGCGGCTCATGGCGCTGATGCAGCGGGGGTTTGACCTCATCATGGCGACGCTGACCGATTTGCGCCTTCAGCAGTGCCCGGCCGACGTGGTGATTCGGCCTGCGGTGCCCGCGAGCGTCGGTACCTTCACCGGCTTCACGCGCATTCCGGAGTGCATCGCTGCGGGGGAGGCAGCGGTGCGAGAACAGGAAGAGGCGCTGCGTCGCGTGTTTGAGGGGTAGGCCGCATGTTTGACCTGCGCCGACGCTACCGCAACCTGGGCCGATACCGAGAAATCGTCCGCATCCTGGTGCGCCACGGGTTTCTCAACGTTGTGGAGCAATTGGGGATCGCGGGGTATGCGCCGTGGCCCCTGCGCCTGGCGCCAGACTATGCAGCACAAGACCGGCGCACCACCGAAGCCAGGGTGCGCCAGGCGATTGAGGAACTGGGGCCCACATTTGTGAAGTTGGGGCAGATTGTGTCCACGCGGCCCGACTTGGTTCCGCCCGCGCTGGTTGCGGAGTTGGTCAAGTTGCAGGATGCCGTCGCGCCGGCCCCGTGGGACTCCATTCGGGCGTGCGTGGAAGGCGAACTCGGCGCCCCGATTGAGGATGTGTTTGCCTCCTTTGACGAGCAACCGTTGGCCGCGGCATCGCTGGGCCAGGTTCATGCAGCGGTACTGCGTTCCGGCGAGGATGTGGTCGTCAAGGTGCAGCGCCCTGGGATTGAGGACACCATCGCCGCGGATTTGGATATTCTCGCGGACTTGGCCACCCTGGCGCGGGAACGCACCCGCTGGGGACAGGTGTACGACTTCCCGACCATCGTGGATGATTTTGCCTACACGCTGCGGGCCGAGTTGGACTATGTGCGGGAAGGGCGGAATGCGGAGCGCTTCCGCGCCTACTTTGCGGACGACCCTGCGGTACATGTGCCCAAGGTTTTCTGGGCGCACACGACCCGCCGCGTCCTTACGCTGGAGCGGCTTCGGGGGATTCGCATTGACGACCTGGACGCCCTGGGTCGCGCGGGCGTGGATCGGCAGGCGCTGGCAGAAGAAGCGGCGCGGATCGTGATCCGAGAGGTCTTTGACCTGGGCTGCTTCCATGCAGATCCTCATCCGGGGAACTTCTTCGTACTTGAAGATGGAGCCATCGGCGCGATGGATTTCGGGATGGTGGGGTATATCAATCCTGCCGACCAGATTCGCCTGGCGCGCCTGTTTGTCGCTGCCGTCCGCCGCGATACGGACGCGGTGGTGGACGAATTGATACGAATGGAAGCGGTCGGGTATGGGGTGAATCGCGGGGCCCTGCAGCGCGATCTGGATCGGCTTGTGCACAAGTACCAGGACATGCGCCTGGGCGAGGTGCATGCGGCCGAACTGTGGGATGACATCCTTCCGGTGGTGTTCCGCCATCGGGTGCGCTTGCCGTCCGAGTACTGGTTGCTCGCGAAGGCGCTGGTGATGATGGAGGGGTTGGGAGCGAAGTTAGCGCCGGATTTTAGCATCTTGGTTGTGGCGCAGCCCTACGTGCGGGATTTGTCGGCGCGCCTGGTGTCTCCGACCGCCATCTTCGGTCGGGCTACGTCGGGGTTCCAGGATTGGTTGGAACTGCTCTTGTACCTGCCGGCGCATGTGCCCAGGATGCTGGATCGGCTTGAGCGCGGCGACTTGCGGCTGGGGGTGCGTCTGGACGATGTGCGGGAGGCGCTTCAGCGGGTAGACCGCACCATGACGCGCCTGTCGGTGAGCATTGTTGTGGGAGCGCTGGTCATCGCCTCGGCCATCCTCGGGGCGGTGGCGCTGTGGGGGCAATCGCCGATATGGGCGGCAGTGGGCAGCGCCGTGGGGGTGCTGACGGCTGTGGCCTTCGGGCTGTGGCTCGCCTACGCATCGTGGCGCGCGGGACGCCGTTGAGCCTGGCGGCGAACGGAGCAGGAGACTCGTAGCATGGAGGAGCCATGAGGACGCACGCGGTCATCGGTCTGATACTTGTGTCGCTCGTTATGGCAGGCGGTTGCGGTGGTCAGACTCCGCAGGCGACCCCGATGCCTACGGGAACGCCTGCGGCGTCTCCGATGCCGGTGGTTGCGCGCACGCCGACGCCCAGCCCGACTGCGGTGGCCGGCGTCTCCCCGACGCCCAGCAGCACGCCCGAGGCCACGGCGCTCCCGACAGACCTAGAGGTTACGTGGGGCGAATGGTGGTACGAGGGGGAGTATCTGGCGAACCCGGAAAAGTACCCCGCCGACCCCGTTTATCACGATCGGAGTTTCAACATCCGCGTTGCCATTCGCAATCGGTCTTCAGAGGTTCTCCCCGGGGATGTCCTGCCGGTTTTCTACCTCACGGATGGCGAAGGCGAGCGTCCGGTCATCACCTGGTACTACAGCGCCGACGATTTGCGCCCCCTGAAGCCCGGGGAGAAGAAGGAAGCGGTGTTTCGCGCCCTGACCTACGCCCCGGAGCAGTGGATTGCTCGGGCCGAGATTCAGTGGCGCGGCCAGGTATGGGCGAAGGCGTTTCCGAAGCGGTAGGATAGGCGGGCATCCTGTTGGGTGGGTTTCGCTCACTCCGCCGCGATGACGGGAAGCCAGAGCCTGCGGGTCGGGCCGGGCGTGGCGGTAGGCGTCGGCGTGGGAGATGGCGTAGCGGTCGGCGACGGTGTGGCCGTTGGCGTGGGCGTTGGTGAAGGTGTGGCCGAGGCGTCCGTTCCCCGGAGGATGAGTCCGTAGGGCGCGTATTCCAGGGGCACGGTGGCGGGATCGCTCACATTGGCGACCAGCACGTACAGTTCGTCGTAGCGCGGGGGATACGCGGCGGACTCCGGCGGGATGGGGTCCAGGCGCATGGGTATAGGAGTGGTCTCGGTCGCGAATCCCGCACGCCCCAACCAGGTGCCGATGAGGCGAGCCTGGGCGGATGGGGAGTACCCGCTGGCGGCTACCTGGCCGGTCTCCGCGATGATCCGCAGGCCGTCGCAGGCGAGCGGCTGCACGCCATCAGGAGGAACGTAGGCCTTTTCCCCATCGGCAATGGAGACAGTTCCCTCGGTTACTGCATGCCCCGCACGGTCTCGGTACAGGAGCGCGTCGGCATAGCATACGGGGCTTGAGGCGAGTTCGCACGGGATAAGGAGCACGTTGGCGCAGCAGAAGGACAGGAACGTTTCGCCAAAATCGGCGCCGCGCGCCTGCAAGGTTGCGCGGATGACGGTTGTGGAGAAATCGCCCTGGAGCGGTACGGCGCGCTCCCACATTTCACGCATTGCTGCTTGCCCGCCGCCGTGCTCTTCAACGTACTGGAACAGCAGCCACGAAGCGTAGTAGTTCTGCGGGTCCACCAGCGAGCGATCAGGAGCCGCGAAGAGTCTGGGCAGGTAGCCCACATTGTCGTCTATGTCGTCGTAGACTTGGTCTTCCATCCATGTTGCGGTCCCCTCCATGAGCCAGCGGCGCGCGTCAAATCCGTCGGCAGCCGCATTGTAGCCGAACTGGATGGCATGCTGATACTCATGCGCGGCGGTAACCTGAAGCAGCGTCGGGGACAGGCGGCTGTGAAGCATGATGTAACTTGTGCGCGCGAAGGGCTCTACGATATGGGGCGAATGCTCATTGTCTCCTTTGATGGCCTCGGGGAATGTGAGTCCGTCCACGGAGAGGTTGGCGAGGTAGACATCGTACAGGGGGGAGCCCGGGTCGGTGTTGTCGTCGGAGGGAGGGTCCAGCCAGCCGAGCGCATCCACCTGCACCTGGCGCGAGTGTTCCATCGCTTCCGCCGCAGCCTCTACGTAGTCGGGGATTCCATCGGCGTCGCCGTCGGCGCTGTCCACAGCATCGGCGCCCGCGAGGGTGTAGTGGATAAGGAAGTGCGCAGTGGTCAAGGTGTGTTCGGGTCCGCTGAGGGATGGGCGCGTGTCGGCTCGCGTGAGGTTGCGCGCGCCTGCGGCGACGGGCCACTCGGCGATGGCTGCGCGGGCCCATAGCGACAGGGTCTGCCAGCGGGCCTCGGCCTCTGCCAGCACGGGCGTGCCGCACTTGCCGCGATGGCCGAGACTGAACGGCGGGGGCAGCCGCTCGGGAGCGAACAGGGCCGTAACGCCGAGGGCCAGGGCCTCATCCTCGGAGATCGCGCCCCGCTCCACCGCGTCCTGAATGCGATCCCAGTACGAGGATGCCGGATGCCGAAGGGGAGGGCGCGGATTGGCGGCGGAGGCCGTTCCCAGGATGCCCAGAACGGCGAGGAGAATTCCCATGCGGATGGCGATGGTTTTGAGCACGCGAGTCCTCTCGGGAAGGTTGGCCCATTGTATAGCGGAAGCCGCCTTGCCGTCAACTGGCCTGTGGGGAGAACCCGAGTCGGTTTCATCTTGCGTTGGTCTGCCCCGCGCGCCGCCTCCCTACTCTGTCATGCTGAGCCGAAGGCGAAGCATCTCGGGCAGCGAGATTCTTCGCGGCTTCGCCGCTCAGAATGACGGTAGGTGCCAACAGACTTTGGAGTCGAGAATCCGTGCGGTTTGCGCAGCGCTGAGCATCGGAGTACACTGGGACGCTCAACAAACTTCGCCGGATAGACGCAGATGGACGACGGGACCGAAGTTCGCCTCGCTACCAAGATCTCAATCATAGAAGGCATGTTCTGGCAAGTGTATGCCACGCTTGCAGCGCCTGGCAGCGTATTCCTGACCAAGTTCGCCGTGATGCTTGGCGCGACGCCCTTTCAATTCGGCGTCCTCTCGGCCATCGGACAGGTGTCGCAGGTGTTTCAGCCCCTGGGCTCGGCTATCACCCGCACGATGACTTCGCGCAAACGCATTGTGGTTTCGCTGATTTCGTGGGGGCGTGCGGTGGCGTTCTTGTACGCGCTGCTGCCCTTCGTGCTGCCGACAGAAATGGCCATGTGGGCATTTCTCGCCCTGTTTCTGGTGGCTACGTCCCTACAGGCGGTGGGCGGGAACATCTGGATCGGATGGATTTCTGACCTTATCCCGATGGAGAAGCGGGGGCGGTTCTTTGCGGTTCGTTCACAGTATCTGATGCTTGTGGGCTTGGTAACGGGCTACGTGTTCAGCGCCATCCTGGATCCATTTGACGCGCCGCGCACCGGTTTCGCCCAGGCAGTTGCCGGGGCGCTGGGCAGCCCAGAATGGTTGTCGCCCGAGCGCTTGCCTTACGCCTTCGTCGCGGTGATGGCGCTGGCGGCCACGCTGGGGCTCGTCGGGGCGCGCATCCTGATGCGGCAGCCGGAGCGCCCCAAGCCTGTGGAGACCGAGGGTTTCCGCGATGCGGTCGCGAATTCCCTCCGCGATCGGAATTTCTGCCGCCTCCTCCTGTACGGTTCGTGGTGGATGTTGGCCGTGGGCGTCGGTGGGCCGTTCTGGGGGCCGTTCATGATCAAGAAACTGGGGATGTCGCTGGTCTCTATTCAAGTTTACGGGATGATCCAGACGCTGGCGGCGGTTGTATCCGTGCGACCCTGGGGGGCGTTCATAGACCGGTTCGGCAACAAGGCGGCGATGCGCATCGCCATCGTCATGGGCGGCATCAACCCGCTGGTATGGTTATTCGCGACGCCCGAGAATCACGGCTTTCTGTACGTGGAGGCAGCCACGTCGGGGGTGATGTGGGCAGGCGCGGGCGTCGTGGCCTCAAATTTCGTGCTGTCCATTGCCCCCGCCGCAAGACGGCAGATGTACTCCGGCCTCTTCGGGGCTGTCTCGGGCTTCGCCATGATGTTGACGCTGTTGGCTTCGGGCGCGTTCCTCCCGTCGGAGTTGACCTTGTTGGGGCTGCATCTGCAACCGGAGCAGGTGCTCTTCGGGCTTGGGGGACTCTTGCGGTGGAGCACCCAAATCCCCCTGTCGTGGGTGCGGGAGCCGGGCACATCGTCGGTGCGGGCGGCGATGGGGGAAGTGCGCCGGGCCGCAGGCGACTGGCTGTCGCGGCGCCTGACCCGGGCCGCGCGCAGAAGGCCGTAGGCGGTTCCCCGCCATGCTGGGTTTAGGGCGAGGCATCTCGTCAGCGAGGTTCTTCGCCCGCCGCCGCTGCGCATGTACAGGCGAGCGGCCGCCCGCCTGTACATGCGGCTCTGACCCCGCACGCGCTGCGCGAATTTGACAGGGCGCGACAATCGTGATATAATGCACAAAGTAAAACAGGCGCACAAGGGCGTGGCCGGTGCTTGCTGCCGTTGCTACCGTCCGGTGAGCAGCGGTTTTTTCGCGCCAAGCAGGGTGCCCGCGGCTGTTTTCATCTCTCCTCCTACCTCCTTTTGCGCAAGGGGCGGGGCTACTGGGGCCCCGCCCTGTGCTTTTCCGCGGTGGCCTGGGCTGAAGCCGAAGCGATCTCCAGGGTTTGCATCCACGGATACCACGGATAACGCGGATGAGGGGCGAGATTCCTCGCGGCTTCGCGGCTCGGAATGACAAGCGCGGTGGGGCCAGCGGCGTCTGAGCCGAGTCGTTGCGCCGCGGCGGTTCCAAAGTTCGTTGGCAA
>JBBIHX010000077.1:0-12444 GCA_037446815.1 Caldilineae bacterium
CCGCGCGGCCCTCACCCTAACCCTCTCCCGGCGGGCGAGGGAACGGCGACTCCCGCGCGGCCACGCCCTAACCCTCCCCCTAGCCCTCTCCCAGCGGGCGAGGGAACTGGGGATGCGCCCGCCAACCTCACTTTGACGTGTGGCCCAAAACGGGCTATACTTATGCGCGTAGCACGCACCGACGCGGGGTGTAGCGCAGTTGGCTAGCGCGCAGCGTTTGGGACGCTGAAGTCGGAGGTTCAAGTCCTCTCACCCCGACCACGCGGCTGGACGATAGTCGCCACGAGCGGGAGTAGCTCAGGGGTAGAGCACCTGCCTTCCAAGCAGGCTGTCGCGAGTTCAAATCTCGTCTCCCGCTCCTCTGCATCTTTTCGGGCCCATAGCTCAGCGGCAGAGCGGCCGGCTCATAACCGGTTGGTCGCTGGTTCGAATCCGGCTGGGCCCACCAGCGTAGGCGCAGGCCCCGGCGCGGGAACTGCGCCTACATCCGCGCCGCGACAATCCTCTCTATCTCCTTGGCCAGCGCCCTGCCCGTCTCCATCAACGCGGCAGCCTCGGCCCGGAGACTTGCGGCCACGTCGGGGTTCTTGATGTCCCTAGCGTTGACCTCCACGTTGAGCAACGCCCCGCGCAGCGCGGCAAACGCCATATACCCCGCAACGCCGCTGTCGCAGATGCACGACGGATTGCCCTTCTCGGCGACCTGCCTGGTCAGTTGGAGCACTTCCACGCTGGCCCTGGCGACCTGCAGGGGCACCTCCGCCGCGCCGATGAGCGCCGCCTGAATCGCCTCGCGGCGGCGCGCCTTCTCCTCGTCCGTCCCCTTGGGCATGGCGAATGCCCGCACGACGGCCTCGTAGGCTTCGCTGTCGCGCTGCACCGCTTCGGCAAGGTTGGCCCGCAGGGTCTCCGCCCGCGCCAGAATCTCCTGCATCTCCGGCGCGACCGCTGCATAGCCCGCTTTGCTCACCGTCAGCCCTGCGTGCATCTGCACCAGCGCCGCGCCCAACGCCCCCGCCAGCGCCGCCACGCTCCCCCCGCCTGGGGCGGGTGTCGGGGCCGCCACCGCGTCCAGCAGCGCCGTGGGTACAAGGTCATCACCCTCCTCAGCCAGGCGGTTCTCCAGAATCTGCTCGTCGGAGAAGCGGTGCAGGCTCAAGTACCACTTGGCAGCGTCCAGCAGCGCCTCGGCGGGAGTGAGGCCCACGATCTCGCTCTCCACGACGGCGACGCCGTGGCGGCTGGCCTCCGAGCGGATGGTCTCCACCACGCGGTGCAGCGGCGTCTGCCGATAGTCGGTCATGTTCATGGTAACCTGCACGACGCTGCCCGCCGGGACGCCCAGGGCCTTGCAGTGGCGGAACCCGCCGCTGGAATGGCGCACCGCCTTGGCGATGGCCTTGGCGATCTTCAGGTCCGACGTGCCCAAGTTGACATTGAAGGCGATGAGGAAGGGGCGCGCGCCGATGGCCGTTGCGCCAGCGGGCCCCATCTCCGCCGGGCCGAAATCGGGAGCACGGTCGGGGTTGGTGCGAATCTCCTCGGACAGCCCTTCGTACTCGCCGCGTCGCACGTCGGCCAAGTTCTGGCGGTCGGGGCGCGTCGCCGCCGCCTCGTACAGGTACACGGGGATTCGGAGTTCGCGCCCCACCCGTTCCCCAAGGCGCCGCGCAAGGGCCACGCACTCCTCCATGGTAACGCCGCGCACCGGCACGAAGGGTACCACATCGGTCGCGCCCATGCGCGGATGCGCTCCCTTGTGCTTGCGCATGTCAATCAGCGAAGCCGCCGCGGAGATGCCCTCAAACGCCGCCCGCTCCACGGCTTCCGGCGACCCAACCAGCGTAACCACCGAGCGGTTGTGGTCGGGGTCCGACTCCACATCCAGGACGCGCACGCCGGGGACCTGGCGCATGCGGTCCACAATCTGCTGCACAACTTGGGGATCGCGTCCCTCGCTGAAGTTGGGCACGCATTCAACGATCCGTTTCACGGAGCCTCCTCTGTCCTGCGTCGTCTGAGTTTGTGGCGTCATTCTACATGGCGGGGCAGCCCGCGTCAATTGCCCGACTCCGCCGTTTATGATAGAATCTCGTCCATGCGCGCACAAAGGGCTTGACAGAGGGCGATGAACTTGCTGACTCCATGGACACCCATCATCTGGCTGGCGCTCGTTGCCCTGGTCTTGCAGGCGGGGGGCCGGCGCCTGGCGCCCTGGGCGCGGACTGTGGTGAGGGCTGCGGGCGTGGCGGGGGCGGGCGCCTTCGCCGTTGCGCTCCGCCTCTCGCCCGACAGCGCGCCCGTCGGGTTCCCATGGCCGGCATCCCTCGGGCATGGCCCGGCGCTCGTTGCAGACCCCGAGATGTTCCCCTTCGCCGCGCTGACGGTCCTTATCCTGGCCGGGGCAGTGGCGGCAGACGCGGCGGCCTGGGCGCGGTGGCCTCGTGCGTTGGCGCTGGCCGCTGCATCGCTGCTGTCCATCTACGCCGAGAACCTGCTGGCGCTGGCCGGAGCATGGCTCGCGCTGGAGATGCTCCTTGCCACGCAGGAGGCCGGTGTCGGAGCAGACGCGGACGACACCCGCACCGCCACGGTCAGCGCCTTCTGGGGCATGGTGGGGTGGGTCGCGATTGCCTGGCTGTGGCGCGAGACGCGAGGAGCCAGCCTCCGCCCTTATGAAACGCCGCAGTGGACGGCCGCCGCGCGCGCGATTCTGATGGCCGTGGCGCTGATTCGCATGGGCGCGTTTCCGCTGGCATCGCGGCGGCTGGCGCATGGCCTATCGGGCCTCTCGCCCGCCGACGCCGCCGGACTCGCGCCGACGGTCGCCGGGCTGGCCCTCGCCCAGCGCGCCGCTGCCCTGGGCGCGCCGCCGCATCCGGGCGCCGCGCTCTGGCTCGGCGCGGTTGGCGCGGTCGCTTGCGGCCTGGCGGCCTGGCTGGATGCCAATCCCAGGCATCGGGCCGCGTGGGCGCTGGGAACGCCCCTGGGCCTGGGCGTGATGATGTGGGCGGAGGGCGTCGCGCCCGCGCACCTTGTCTTCGGGGCGACCGCTGCGGCCCTGGCGTTGGGGTTCGGCCTATGGACGGTGCGCCAGCCGTTTGCGGCGGTGCCGGCGCCCCGTTGGAGGCACGCGCTGGCGGCGGGCGTGGCCCTGGCGCCCATTGCCGTCGCATGCATGGGCCCGCTTTCGCCCGCGACGGCCTCCACCCTCGGCCTGTGGCAGGCCCTGCTGAACCACTCCCGCCTGGTTGCGTTGGCGCTGGCCCTGGCGGGGCAGATGCTCGCCATGGCGGCGCTCCTGTACCCCGGCGTTGCGCCCGCCTCCGCGCGCGACCGAACCCGGGCGGCAATCTTTGCGATCTGGGGGATAACCGCGCTGGCGCTGGCGCTTTGGCCGCGAGGGTTGTCGCTGCTGGCGGGCGACACGTCCGCCGTGGGCGTTACGCCCCTTTCCCCAGGAGCGTGGGCCGCGCTCCTGTTGCCGCTCCTGGGCGCGATGGCGCTGCCCCAACTGCAGGAGATTGAGGACACTTGGCGCGGGTACGCACCCAGGGCGCTGCGCATTCTCAACCTGGCGTGGTTGCGGAGGGCTTTGCTGGGCGTGGTCGGCGCCGCGGGCGTTGCGGTGCGTGGCGTGGAGGCCCTGCTCCATGGCGAGGCCTACGTCCTGTGGGCGGCAGTCTTGCTCCTCGGCTTGATGCTCACGCTGGGATTCCTATAGGGGGCGATTGTGGAGACATTCCAACCCAACCCGCTGCTGGGTTTCGGCATCATGGCCGGGGGCATTGTCCTGGCGGCGCTGACGGCGGACACGCGGCTGGCGCTGGTGGCTCTCCTCGCGCAATACGTCGGCTGCGCCTTCATGATGGCGGTTTCGGATTCGGCGGTTGCCTGGCTCGTGCTGGCGGTGGGCGGGATGGTCGCCGCCATGCTGTACCTGGGCATCCGCGCGCGCGGGGGCAATCCTGCAGAACGTGCGGTTGCGCTTCGCCTGCCCTTCCGCGCCGCGGCGCTCCTGCTGACCCTCGCGGCCAGCGGGGTCCTGGCCGTCCGGTGGCCGCTGCCCTACGCCGGCGGGTTGCCGTCGCTGGCGTGCTACGCGCTCATGGCGGGGTTTGTAGCGCAGGCGGGGCTGTTCCAACAGCCTGCGAGGGTGGGCATGGCGGCGCTCACGCTGCTCATCGGGGCGGCTCTGTACGCCCAGAGCGCGGGAGGTACTCTCTTCCTCATCGGACTTATCCTGTCCGCCCATCTCATCACGGCGTTGGTTGCCGGCCACTTGCACCCCGCCCCCGAGGAGGGCTTGCCATGACGCCCTCCACGGCTTACCTTCTGCTGGCTCCCATCGCGCTGTTCGTTCCGCTGTACGCCCTGCGCGCAACACGCCGCTGGGCAGCGATTGCCGCGGCGGTCGGCCTCGCCGTGGAGACCATCGCCTGCTTGCGCCTGCCCGCTGACTCGGGCTTTACCATCCTGGAGCACACGCTGCTGCTGGACGCTGCGGCGCGCATGGCGCTGGCGTGGGCCGCCGGGGCGTCGGCGGTGCTGGCGCTGGCCGCCGCGTTCCTGCCCGCCCAGGCGCCGATGGCCGCATTCCTGCTGCCGGTGGTATCGGCATCGGGCGCGGCGTTGGCGCTGGGGCCTGGCCTGCCCTCGCTCGCGGCGATGGGCGTCGTCATATCGCTGGCGGCGTGGCTGTTCCAGGCCCGCGGCGCATCCCGCGTCTTCGTCGTCGGGGCCATGGGGCTGTGCGCATTCGCGGCCGCCGACGTCCTGCTCACGCGGGCGCTGACGGCGGAGGTGGAGCAAGCGCTCCCGTGGGCGGCGATAGGCGTGCTTGTGGTCATCGGGACGGCCGCGTATCTCGGCATCTTCCCGTTCTCGGCCTACCTGCGCGGGGTTGCCGACGCGGGCCGGCCCCTTGCCGCGGGCTGGGTTCTTGGCGTCTTCCAGCCCCTGGCGCTGTTCACCCTGACCCGCGCGGCGATTGCGTATCCCGAACTCCTGACCGCCGCGCCGGCGCTATCGCTGGCAACAACAATGGCCGTAGCGGGCGCGCTCCTGGGGGCCGCGTTCGCCGCCGCATCGGACGGGCCGTCGCGGGTGCTGGCCTATTCGGCGCTCCCGTGCGCGGCCATTCTATACCTGGGCATCTTCCCGGCCGAGGCGCGCGCGTCGGGGCCATACTGGCTTGGCGTCGCGGCCTACTCCCTCGCCGTCGTGCTGGCCTCCGTTGCCATCGCCGCCGTGGAGCGCGACGGGTCTCCGCTGGACTTGGCCGAGTGGGCAGGGGCCGGACGGCGCGACGCCTCGGCGTTGGCGCTCCTGTTGGTCGCGGCGCTCGGCCTGTGCGCCTTGCCCGTGGGCGTGGGCTTCTGGATTCACGCCCGCCCGACGCTCCCCTCCGCGCCCGTGTGGGTACAACGCGGGCTGGCTGCCGCGCCGCTCATCGCCAGCGTCGGCTGGTGGCGGGTGCTATGGGCCGCGGGCCGGGGGACGAAAGAACCGCGTTCGGGCGTCAGCCGCCTGGGCGCCGCGTGCCTGTGGGCGCTCGTCGGGGCGGGGGTGGCCCTCTTCGTCTGGCCTGCGCCCTTGCTCCGCATCGCGACCGCCCTTGCCGCGGCACTTGGCAGCCTCTGATAGAGAATCGGCCCAACTTGATAGTTTTTGACAGACTTTCTGTGCTATAGTGGCGTTGTGCGGGAAGGCGGCAACGTTTGTTGCGCCTTCTTTGCGCGTCTATGGAGGAGGGCTTTTTGACGGAGCGCAAGCGCACCTCGGAGATCAGCGGCTTCTACACGCTGGGCCTGGCGCAGAGGAAACGCCTGGTGCAGGAATGGGCGAACCTCACCGATGATGAGGCCGCCGCGCTGGAAGCCAGCCTGCCACTGGAGCAGGCCGACAAGATGATTGAGAACGTGGTTGGGCGCTGCGCCCTGCCGCTGGGGATTGCCACGCACTTTCGGGTGAACGGCGTGGACTACCTCGTGCCGATGAGCACTGAAGAGCCGTCGGTTGTGGCGGGCGCCAGTTTCGCCGCCAAACTCTTCCGCCAGGGCGGCGGCTTCAAGGCCCAGGCCCTGGGGCGCGAGATGATCGGCCAGATTCAGGTGCTGGGCATCGGCGACATGGACGGGGCCGAACGCGCCCTGCGCGAAGCCGAGCCGCGCATCCTGCGGCATGCCGATTTCCTGCAGTCGGGGTTGGCGGCGCGGGGCGGCGGGGCCAGGGGGCTGGAGATTCGTCGCTTTGCGGAGTCCCCCGTGGGGCCGATGCTCGTGGTGCACGTGCTCTTTGACACCGTGGACGCCATGGGCGCCAACGCCATCAACACGATTGCCGAGGGCCTCGCGCCCATGATTGAGGAAATCACGGGCGGGCGCGTGAATCTGCGCATCCTGTCCAACCTGACCGACCGCCGCATGGCGCGGGCCGAGGGGCGGATTCCGGCCCAGGCGCTGGCGCGCTACGGCAGGAGCGGCGAGGAGGTCATGGAGCGCATTCTGGAAGCCGCGGCCCTGGCCGAGGTAGACCCGTACCGCGCCGCCACGCACAACAAGGGCATCATGAACGGCATAGACGCGGTGGCCCTGGCGACGGGCAACGACTGGCGGGCGCTGGAAGCCGGCGCTCACGCCTACGCCGCGCGCAACGGCCGCTACACGTCGCTGAGCCGTTGGTGGCGCACGGAGACGGGAGACCTGGCCGGCGCGCTGGAGATGCCTCTCGCCGTCGGCATTGTGGGCGGCGCGACGCGCTCCCATCCCACGGCGCGGCTGGCGCTCAGGATACTGGGCGTGCAGACGGCGTCGCAACTGGCCGAGGTGATGGCCGCGGTGGGGCTGGCCCAGAACTTCGCGGCCCTGCGGGCGCTGGCGACGGAGGGCATTCAGCGGGGGCACATGGCCCTGCACGCGCGGCAAATCGCCATCGCCGCGGGCGCGCACCCCGACGAGGTGGACATCATCGCCGACCGCATGGTCGCCGAGAACAACATCCGTCCCCAGCGGGCGGAGGAAATCTTGAGAGCAATGCGGACAACTTCGGAGAACGCAGATACATGAAACCGATACGGGACGTAGGAATCATCGGATACGGGGCGTACATCCCGCGCTATCGGCTTCCGGCCAGCGAGATTGTTCGCGTCTGGAAGGGGGGCGACGGCGACACGCCCATCCTGGAGAAAGCCGTGCCCGGGCCGGACGAGGACGCGGCCACCATCGCCATTGAGGCCGCCCGTAACGCCTTGAGCCGCGCAGGGATACCGCCGCAGAAAATCGGCGCGGTGTGGGTGGGCAGCGAATCCCATCCCTACGCCGTCAAGCCCACGTCCACCATCGTGGCCGAGGCCATCGGCGCCACGCCCGAAACGCAGGCGGGCGACTGGGAGTTCGCGTGCAAGGCGGGCACCGAGGCCATGCAGGCCGCCTTCGGATTCGTGGCGTCGGGCATGGCGGCGTATGCGCTCATCGTCGGCGCGGACACGGCGCAGGGCCGCCCGGGCGACGAGTTGGAGTACACCGCCAGCGCAGGCGGCGCGGCCTACATCATCGGCCTGCGCGAAGAAAGCCTCGCCTACCTGGAAGGCTCGTACTCGTATGTAACCGACACGCCCGACTTCTTCCGCCGCCCGGGGCAGGAGTACCCGACCCACGGCAGCCGCTTCACCGGCGACCCGGCCTACTTCCGCCATGTTCTATCTGCGGCGCGCGGCCTCATGGAACAGTTGGGCGCCAAGCCGTCGGACTACCGCATGGCCGTGTTCCACCAGCCCAACGTCAAGTTCCCGGAGCGGGCCGCAAAGACCCTGGGGTTCACCGACGAGCAGATTCGCACGGGCCTGCTGGCCAACGTCATCGGCAACACCTACGCCGGCTCGTCGCTGTTGGGCCTCACGGCCATGCTGGACGTGGCGGAGCCGGGCGATCGCCTGCTGTTGGTCTCGTTCGGGTCGGGCGCGGGCAGCGACGCCATGTCGTTCGTCGTTACCGACAAGATCGCCGAGCGCCGAGATCGCGCGCCATGCACGCAGGACTACATTCGGCGGCGCAAAGTGATTGACTACGGCCTGTACGTGCGCTACCGAGGAAAACTCAAGATGCACTAGCGAGGTTCGGGTGAGAGACGTTAGCATTTTCGGCATTGGACAAACGGAAGTAGGGGAGCATTGGGACAAGTCGTTGCGCCACCTGGCGGGGGAGGCCGTCCTGGCCGCCATGCGCGACGCAGGGATTGACCGCGCCGACGCGCTGTACGTGGGCAACATGCTGTCGGGCGAACTCAACGGCCAGGAGCACCTGGGCGCGCTCATCGCCGACTTCGTCGGGCTTCGGGGCGTGGAGGCCGTGAAGGTGGAGGCGGCCTGCGGCTCCGGCGCGGCAGCGGTGCGCATGGGCTATCTCGCCGTCGCCAGCGGCTTGCTGGACGTGGTCATCGTCGTGGGCGTGGAGAAGATGACCGACCAGAAGAACGATGTTACCACCGCCGGCCTTGCCATGGCCGCCGACGCCGAATATGAGGTCATCAACGGCATCTCGTTCGTGTCGCTCAACGCCCTGCTCATGCAGCGGTACATGCACGAGTACGGTGTGCGGCACGAGGATTTCGCCGGCTTTCCCATCAACGCGCACAAGAACGCGGCCACCAACCCATACGCCATGTTCCGCAAGCCCATCTCCCTGGAGACGTTCAAGCGGGCGCGGATGGTCGCCGCCCCCATCAATCTGATGGACTCATCGCCGGTGGCCGATGGCGCGGCGGCAGTCGTGCTGGCCCCGTCCGACATGGCGCGGCGATTCCGGTCGGCACCCGTGCGCATCATCGGCTCGGCCAACGCCACCGACGCCCTGGCCGTCCACGACCGCCAAGACCCGCTGTTCCTGAGCGCGGCGGCCCTGTCGGCCCAGAAAGCCTATCACCAGGCGCGCATCACCCCTGCGGATGTTGACTTCTTTGAGTTGCACGATGCCTTCAGCATCACGGCGGCGCTGTCGCTGGAGGCGGCGGGGTTCGCCGAGCGCGGGCGCGGCGTGTACCTGGCCAAAGACGGCGAGATCACGCTGGAGGGGCGCATCCCCATCTGCACCCTGGGCGGGCTGAAGGCGCGGGGGCATCCGGTGGGAGCCACCGGCGTGTACCAAATCGTGGAGGCCACCCTGCAACTGCGCCACTTGGCAGGCCCCAACCAGGTCAAGAACGCGCGAATCGGCATGACGCAAAACATCGGCGGCAGCGGCGCCACCGTAATCACTCACATCCTGGCTGCCGAAGGGTAGCCCATTTTCCGGAGGTACGAATCCATGGCCATTCCTCAAAACTGGAGATTGCAGCATCAGCGATACCGCCTGACCGGCGAAGTGTGCCACACGTGCGGCGCGAAACTCTTCCCCCCGCGCGATGTGTGCCCCGAATGCGCCAAGCCCGCTTACGAGCCGTTCCAGTTCGCGGGCAAGGGCGAGGTGTACTCCTTCACCGTTCTGTCGGACGCTCCCGCCGGGTACGAAGCCTACGAGCCGTATCCGGTGGCGCTGGTCAAACTGCAAGAGGGGCCGCTGGTAACGGCCCAGTTGACCGACGTTGACCCGCAGGATGTGCACATCGGCATGCCTGTGGAGATGGTAACCCGCAAACTGACCGAGGAGGGCGAAGACGGCCTCATCGTCTACGGGTACAAGTTCCGGCCGGTGCTGAAAGCCGCGGCCAACGGCTAGTTCCCGCCTTTTGCCTCGTGCTTCGCCGCCGGCTATAATTCGCACCGGCGGCGAAGCAACACCTGCCGCAAACCCACATTCCGCGTCAGGATGGATACCATGCGGTTCTCTCGGCTTTGCAGCGCATTGCCCGACCGCGCACAGACTCAGGGCGACGACCCTGATGTGCTGGCCATAGACACCGATTCGCGCAAGGTTCAGCGCGGGAGCCTGTTTGTCGCCATCCCCGGCGTGGAGGTGGACGGCCACCGGTTCATACCCCAGGCAGTGGAGCGAGGCGCGGTGGCCATCGTGTTCTCCGATGCCCGATGGGCCGAGGCGCTGCGACAGTGGCCGCAGGTGGCGGCCGTGCGCGTGCGCGATAGCCGCGAGGCGCTGGCCTACCTGTCGGCGGCGTGGCACGGGTTCCCCGCCCGCTCGCTCCGCGTCATCGGCGTTACCGGCACCGACGGCAAGACCACCACCGTGAACCTCATCGCGGCCATCCTGTCGGCAGCAGGCATCCCCACCAGCCTCATCAGCACCGTCAACGCGCGCATCGGCGACCGCGAGTACGACACCGGCCTGCACACCACCACGCCCGACGCCCCTGACGTGCAGCGGTATCTCGCCGAGATGGTGGCGGCGGGGAGCCGATACGCCGTCCTGGAGGCCACATCGCACGGGTTGGCGCAACACCGCGTTACCGCATGCGAGTTTGATGTGGCCGTCGTAACCAACATCACCCACGAGCACCTGGATTATCACGGCAGTTACGAGGCGTACCGCGACGCGAAGGCGCGCCTCTTCTGGGCGCTGTCGCGGTCCCACCGGAAACCCGACATGCCCAAGGTCGCCATTCTGAACGCCGACGATTCGTCCTACGAGTTCCTGCGCCAAATCCCCGCCGACCTCCGCATGGCCTACAGCATCGGCGCCGACGCGGCAGATGTTCGCGCATCGGACGTGCTGCACTCGCCCCAGGGGCTACAGTTGCGGGCGGCAACGCCTGCCGGGGATGTGGAAATCCGCTCGCCCCTGGTGGGCATGTACAACGTTCAGAACATCCTGGCCGCCGTCGCGACGGGGGTGTCGCTGGGCATCGGCCTGGACGCCATACGGCATGGCGTGGAGTCCCTGCGCGGGGTCAAGGGGCGCATGGAGATCATAGATGAGGGCCAGGATTTTGCTGCCATCGTGGATTTTGCCCACACGCCCAACGCGCTCCAGCGGGTGCTGGAGACGGCCAAGTCGCTGTACGCAGGCCGGGTCATCGTGGTGTTCGGCAGCGCGGGCCTGCGCGACCGACAGAAGCGCGCGCTCATGGGGCACGTGGCCGGGCGGCTGGCCGACCGCATTGTGATCACAGCCGAGGACCCGCGCACCGAGGACCTGAACGCCATCATGGAGGAGATCGCGAAGGCGTGCCACGCCGAGGGCCGCGTGGAAGGGCGCGATTTCTGGCGCATCGGCGACCGCGCCCAGGCCATCCAGTTCGCCGTGGATATGGCCGAGGCGGGCGACGTGGTCATCGCCGCCGGGAAGGGGCACGAGCAATCCATGTGCTTCGGCACAGTGGAGTACCCGTGGAGCGAGCACGAGGCCATGCGCGCCGCGCTCCGCAAGCGCCTGGGCAAGTAGGCTCGGCCCGGGGGCCGCTCAGCGTGGGGCTAAAGCCGCCGCGCTGAGGGTGGCGCATCCCCAGTTCCCTCGCCCACCGGGAGAGGGCTAGGGTGAGGGCCACGTGGGGCTAAAGCCGCCGCGCTACTTGGCCAAAGCCCCTTCGTTCAGCCCGAGTCTACAGCCTTGGGCGTTCGGCGGGCACACCTCATCCCCGCCCCAATCCGCGCCATCCGCGTTATCCGTGGATGCAAGCCTGGAGATGCTTCGCCTTCGGCTCAGCGTGACAACGGGATGGAGGGACAACGTGCGACGCACTTCGGAAGTGCGTCGCACGTTATCTATTCGCGTGGATTCGTGTTATTCGTGGATACGGCCGCGCGGCGTTTGACAAATCGCGCAGGCTGGTGTAGCATGGGCTTACCCACTGGGGGTATCCCTATGCAAGACAGCGACAGCCTGGAACTCGTGGAACCGACGGGGTCTACGCTCATCCGCCTGCGGCGCATTGAGGGGCAGATACGCGGCCTGCAGCGCATGGTGGAGGAGGGGCGCGATTGCGCCGCCACCCTCACCCAGTTGATGGCCGTCCGCGCCGCGCTGGACGCCGTGGGCCGCGCCATCGTCCGCGAGTACATGGATAGCTGCCTGGAATCGCCCGACACCGAAGAGGCGCGGGAGAAGATCGTCCGCATCGTGGAGTTGTTCCTCAAACTGGCCTAGCGCCACATTCTTTGGAGGTATGACAAATGGGAGAAGTCATCCACTTGACCGACGCGAACTTTGACAAGGAAGTTGTGCAGGCTTCACTGCCGACCCTGACGGACTTCTGGGCGGCGTGGTGCGGCCCCTGCAAGATGATCGCCCCGATCATTGAGCAACTGGCCCAGGAGTACGACGGCAAGATGAAGGTTACGAAACTGGACGTGGACCAGAACCCCACGCTGGCCACGCGGTTCGGGGTGATGAGCATCCCCACGCTGATTCTCTTCAAGAACGGCGAGCCGGTGGAGCGCATCGTCGGCTACATGCCCAAGGAGAAACTGCTGGAGCGGCTCAAACCGCACCTGGGATAGAATCCCTCACGGCTCCGCAGCACCCACGTCGGCCGGCGTGGGTGCTTTACTTTTCG
>JBBIHX010000078.1:0-12416 GCA_037446815.1 Caldilineae bacterium
TGCCCTGCCTCCCATCCAGAATCTCCATGGCCTTCTCGTCCGTCAAGGGCGGATTTGCAGCTTCTTCTCTGACGAGAGCATTGCCCAGGCGGACGAGACGCCGCGGAGCGTCCTCATGCTTCAGCGCCGCCTCCAAAAGTGAGCGCCCAACTCTGTCCGTTACCCGGGGAAACAGGCTGTTGATCCCCTCTGCAGCCCCTGCCGCGGTCAGCCTGTGTTCTAGCATTTCTCCCAATTGCTTTTCATCCCATGTCAGTTGCTCCACCTGTATGCCCTCTGGCGACTCGCCCTTGTCCACGCTCCCGACGGGCGCGAACACCTTCACGTACACGTTGACCTTGGCAAGCGCGCCCATCAAGGCGACAAGTGCCCGTACCACCAGCCCAGCCTCTTCCTCTGCATCAGGGACAATCTCCCAACAAACATACTGCTGCTCAAACCGACCAAGGTGGGCGTCGCGAACAAGGCTGAGCAACTCGCCTTCCTCCGTGAACCGTGGTATCCGAAGGCCGCGCGCCAAGGCCCGCATCTCTTCGCCGACTTCCCTGGCTACGCCAGTTCGCACACCAAGTCCCTGGAGATACACGTCCACATCCCCGATGGACTCCCTGTGCATACGGAAGAGTCGCGCCAGGGCCTGGCGTTGCAGAAAGGATGCGTCCACGCAGAAGAGGCGGGGATCCTGTGCGATAACGGCCAGATGGGTTCGCACTATGGCCAGCGTCAGCGCCCTCCACACGGCTTGGCTGAGATCCGTCGCCGGTAATGGCGCCGACCACACCACCGGCACAGCAAGCCTTTCGGGTTGGCCTCCCGGCGGCGCAATCACCCCATCGTACCGGGGAGTTGGGTACATGCCGCAGGAATTCATCAGATACAGGCGCGCCCCTGTCAGGCCGCTGCCCCGCGCGCCCAAGACGACGAGCGGTTGCGGCTTCTCTATCGCCTCCCAATGGAGGGGCGGCACCGCTTTCTCCAAGAAATTTGGGTCTTCTTCAGCCTTCTCCGACCCAAACGGGTTGAATTTCAAGCCCCTACCTTTGAGCCAGTTGACAACCGCAGGAGGATCGTAGGCCGAGGTCGGCTTACGCAGGGCTTCGCACATTCTACACACCGCATCAAAGAGCCTCAGAAGGCTCTCGTCCTTCCACTGTTCCTTGCCTCTGAGCTCCTGAAGGCGAGCAAAGTCGGTGCACTCGCCGGTGGTGCGGATATGCTCCAGTTGGGCCCACCGGACGCGCTCCAGCGTCTGTTGCAACTCGGCCCTGGCGCTGGGGTCCGCGCCATACTGCTGTTGGGCTTTCTCCAGCAGGGATTCGGCCTCGCGCACCAGCCGATCTCGCTCGCCTCGGTCGCGTGTACGTTCAAACTGCTCCACCAGCCTCCTGGGCTCCTGAAAGGCCTTCGCTTTCCTCTCCTCTTCTTCGCGCTGCCGTTGTTTCTCTCTTTCCTCTTCGTCGCGCTGCCACCACCAGATGCCGAGGTTCACAATCGCGCCCGCGAGGAAGATCAGGGGTGTGGTTGGGCCGAGAACTACATTACGGAAGCGACGCGCCCACGCGCTCCGAGCATCCTCCAAGGTGAACTCCAGTTCCCTGTGGCCCGAATCCCTCAGCAGGTCCTCCCCTTTTTCGTTAAGCGCCTTAAGGGAGACGGTAATGGCGATGGGGAAGTCACGGCTGAACACCAGCGCCTGGCGGACGTACAGCGAGGCAGGCTCGTTTTGCGGGCTGCCCCAACGCACCTGGACGCTTGGCGCGACAGGAATCCCGTCCTTGTTAGTAAACTCTATGACGTCCGCGATACCAGGGTCAAACTCTACCGTAAGCGTGAGCGCTCGCGACGGCGCTGCCGGTGCTTCCGGCTGCGGACTGCCCAAGGGCGATGGCGTAGCTTCCTTACTCGGCGCGGGCGGCCAGACATACACGGAGATGGGCCAGCCGGGGCTATCCGAAGGCTCCCTGGGAATCGTACGCGGGTACGAGATTCGGATTTGTGCTCCTGACGCGACGGGCGAATCAGGGATCGCAAAGTCCTCGGTGAGGCGCCGTTCCACATCGTCCACATTGGCTTGGTGAGCGACGCTCGCTGCATAGAACACGGCCGAGGTAACCAGCATGCATCCCAAGAACCAACCGGGCGGCAGGAACCGGCCCAGTTGCAAAACGGCGAACGCAAGCAGGGCCGCGATCACCACCGCGACAAGATCTGGGGGCCATGCCAGAGGCTCGCCGAGCAGGGCAACGGCGACCGCAGTCAACACTGATAACCCCAGCAGGATAGCCGAGTCTAGGTGGCTGCGGCAGTACATTCTCAGCCTGCTCAGGGTGCCCCGAATGGGATCGCGCTCAGGAGACCCCGGCAGCCCCGGCCCAGGTGCGCTTTCTCGTCCGTCGGACATGGTCCAACCTCCATCCGCTGGCGAAAACTTGCCAGCGATCAAACTATAGCAGACGCTTTGCGAATGGGCAAGCGCTACAAATACTGCTATCGTGCCGCAATCCCAAATTTGACAAGTCCGGCATTTCGTGATAGAACATATGTGCTATCCAGCCCGAGTGTACGGTCTAGAGTGCCGGATGACGAAGTAAAGAAGGGGGATTGATTGTGAGCCCGACAGGAATACGCCATGAAGCGTTCTTCCGCGATGACATCAGGAATGTTCTCCGCTCCATTGAGAGCGCAAATGCGTGTTTGGCTGAGCATGTGCCAACCTCCGAGGTGGCCATCTACAGGGCCGGCTTCACCGCTGCTCTCCAGGCGGTGGCCTTGGCGTTTGACGTGCGCCTGGATCTGCCCACTCCGAAGCGCGCCGCAGCGCTTCTGAGCGTCGTTCAACTCGCGTCGCAAGAGGATTGAATTCGCCGGATGTCAGCGGATTAGACCGGCAGACTTCTTGAGCGTGATTAGCACTTCGTTGATATCCGGCTCCAGTACAAGGCCCTCCGGAATGCTCTTGCTCATGCGCTCAATTGCCCTGCACCAGGCTTCTCTGTACACAGCATCATTGGACAATCCCCGGCCTGCAGCAGCGGCCAGAGCGTCCGCCATCGTCGTTACCCACTGGGCCAGCGACCGGGCCCTCGCGTTTTGCGTCTTCTGTTCCTGCCCTGCGACCCATGATTCGGTCGTTGCATCGGTAACTTCGTCAGTGAGACGCAGGCTCTCCACCCGCAGTTGGTCAAGCAGGATGCCCCAGGGCTCAACGCGAGCGCGGGCAAGCGACAAGATCGCCTCCCCCAACTCGTCCTGATTCGGTAGTTTCATGAGATGTGCCAGTTTTCTTGCCCGAACCACATCTCGCACGCTCCTTTCAATGGCGCTTCGCACTGCCTGCTGCCAGTCTGGCATCCGTTGGTCTATGTTCTGCAGAATGCCCTTCTCGCCGCCGGTGATCTTCTTCAGCCCCAACTTGGCCGGCCGTGAGATGGCAATGGAATATGTGGTGGACAGATTCACGGTCGTGAGCAGACCGTCAGCCGTTAGCACACCGCGGAATGTCAGGGACTCCTGCCGCGGGCGCAGATCATAGATGCGCTTGACGAACTCAAACGCCCCTGTCTTGAATATCTCGGGGCCCCGGATCCCTGTCTGCTGCGCGCCTCGTTCCAACACCACAGCATTGTACGGCGCGACGATCACCAGTCGCGGCCCCAGCACGGGCCCTGCAGCGCCTTTGGGCAGGGTCGTGGTGCCGTCTTCAATCTTCTGGAATCCACGGGTAGTCCCCATCATGGCGCTCCAATGGAATCGGATTGCCGTGCGGGCGCTTCCGTAGAATTCCTGATATGCGAGGGCAGACAAGACGAACGCTATGACGGCCATGGCAAGCGCACAGGCGCCCGCCCATGGGCCGAAGTCGTAGACCATCAGCGCGAGAAGCGCCACGAACAGCAAGACTGTCGCCACCGGTCTCAGTCGGAAACGCAACATAGCAACCCCTCCTGTATCGGTGCCCACACCGGAGGCTTGCGCCCTGCGCCGACGATGAGTGCAACGTTCCCCGCTAGCCTTCGGCTCCAGACGAGATTGACACGGTTCAGACCGATCGCCACGCCAAACGTGCCGCGTGTGAGTTATATCTCAGACCAGTCGTGCTCCGCGCCCGCGGCCCGCGAGCGTGTTTCGCAGCAACGGCCGCTGCGGGCCATCGGCCGATGCCCGGCCCCCACCTCTGTCGGCATGATCGTGTGCCATCTTGCCAACGGAAGAAGGCGCCTCCCCAACCGCCTGTTCAAGGTTCCCCGTGTTGGACAAGTAACAGCAACTGCCGCGTGCTAATGACCAATGATACCACGACTTCTTCAACCGTCAAGCCGCGAAGCCAGGTTCTGGCTGGCAGCGTATCCTTTTCGGTGGAAATAACCCTTGACACCGCGCGAATTCCGTGCTATAATTAACACGCGTTAGTAACACGGTTTAGCGTATGGAGGCAAGGAGGGCACCGTGGCTCGCCGACAGGTTACGAGCAAAGACGTCGCCGAACGTGCTGGCGTTTCGCGCACAACGGTTTCCTTCGTCCTCAACAACGTGCCAGGCGTCAAGATCACGGAGGAAACCCGACGTCGCGTGTGGGAAGCCGCCCGCGAACTGGACTACTACCCCACCTCCGCCGCCCGTTCGCTCGCCACCGGCAGGGCCGGCAGAATCGGCATCATCCTCGCCGAGGGCCAAGACCCGCTCGCTGCCGACGCCTTCTGGCCCGGCCTTCTCCAAGGGGTAACAGCCGCCGCTCGCGGCAATGGCTATCGCATCATCGTGCAGACGGCGGAAGATGTACCGAGCCACGACGTCTTCCTGAGTCTAGTCCGCGAGCAAGAGGTGGACGGTCTCATCCTGTCCGGCCCCCGCTCCGACGATCCCATCCTGCCGGAATTGGCCCGCGAGGGATTCCCCCTCGTCATCCATGGCCACCTGCCCGAATTGCCCTTCCCGTGCGTGGACGTGGACAACCGTTCCGGCGCGCGCAGGGCCGTCCAGCATCTCATCAGCCTGGGGCACCGACGGATTGGCTTCATCTCCAATGCCCCCCTCGCCCACATGAGCGCCCGGGAACGATTGGCTGGCTACCGGCAGGCGCTGGAAGAGAACGGCATTCCCTTTGACCCTGCTCTCGTTGCCGAGGCGAACTTCCTGCCCGAGACAGGCGAGCGCGCCATGAACCGCCTGCTCGCTATCGCGCCGCGCCCCACGGCCGTCTTCGCCGCGGGGGACGTGGTGGCCCTGGGCGCGGTACGCGCCATCCACGCCGCGCAACTCGCCATTCCCGACGACATCGCCCTCGTGGGATTTGATGACCTGTTCTTCGCCGCCTATGTGAATCCGCCCATGACCACCATCCATGTCCCGGCCTACGGCCTCGGGTGGACGGCGGCGATCGCGCTCATCGCCCTGATTGATGGCGATGCAGAGGTACCGTCGGTCATGCTGGATACCGAGTTGATCGTCCGCGAATCCTGCGGCGCCAAACGGCAACGCGCGCTTTGAGAACCTTGCGCGATGCCGCGCGGCCACACGAACAACTCGTGCCGCAATGCAGACGCTTCACAGCCCATACGAAGAAAGGAGGTGATGCCGGCCAAGCCTACACACCGAACGCCGCTAGACATGCGAGCGGCCGCATGGCAGGCGAGACAAAGGCGCCTGCCCCGTCTGCAGTTGGATCCTGGAGCGTATCCACCATAAGGAGGACAAGAAATGAGACGCACAACCTTTACCCTGTTGGCCCTGGTGCTCATCGTCAGCATGGCCCTGGCGGGCTGCGGCGCCAAGCCCACACCCACGGCCCCGCCGCCCTACCAGGCCAAACCGACGCCGACTCCTGAGCCGACGACCCCGCCGGAGCCGACAACTCCACCGGCACCGGCCATTGACTGCATGGGCGCCAAGGCGGGGGACACCCTGACCCTGCTCTACCAGTGGTCCGGCGCCGAGGAAGAGAAACTCAACGCCATCCTCAAGCCCTTCGTGGATGCCTGCGGCGTCAAGATCGTCGCCCAGTCCACCCGCGATGCCGCCGTCCTGGACACCAAGGTCAAGTCCACCCCGCCGGACGTCGTCTTCTGGCCCACCACCGCGCCCCTCACCCTCTACACCGATAAACTCGTGGACCTCTCCACCCTCGGCGCGGACCCGGCCAACTACGCCGACTTCTGGAAAACCATGGGCACCGCAGGCGGCAAGTGGCTCGCCGTACCCGTCAAGGCCGACATCAAGACCATCATCTGGTACAGCCCGGCCAACTTCAAACTCTTCGGCTACGAGGTACCCAAGACCTGGGCCGACCTGGAAGCCCTCGTAGAGAAAATGGTCGCCGACAAGAACGTCCCCTGGTCCATGGGCATGGAATCCGGACCCGCCACCGGCTGGACTGGCTCCGACTTCATCCAGGACATCCTCCTCGTCCAGCAAGGCCCTCAGTATGTCCTGGACATCATCTCCGGCAAGGTCCCCTACAACGACCCAGGCGTCAAACAGGCCTTTGAAACCTACGGCAAGTGGGCCAAAGACCCCAAGTACACCGTAGGCGGCGCCACAGGCACCGTCTCCACCTCCTTCCTGGACGCCATCTACAAGGTCTTCTCCGACCCGCCGGAGGCCATGATGGTCAAACAGTCCGGCTTCGCTGGCGGCGAAATCGCCAAGCAGTACCCCAACCTCAAGTACGGCACCGACTATGACTTCTTCCCGGTCCCAGGCGCCAAGGGCATGCAGGGCGGCGCTGACTTCATGATGGCCTTCAGCACCTCCCCTGCCACCAAGGCCCTCGTCGCCTACCTCACCGGCAAGGAAGGAGCCGCTCAGTGGGCCAAGGTCGGCTTTGACCTCTCGCCCAACAAACTCGCCCTCGGCAACTACTCCGACCCCGCCCTCATCAAGAAGGCCGAGGCCCTCGCCGCTGCCGCAGGCTTCACCCCCGACATCGGCGACACCATCCCGGCACCCTTCGGCGAGGCCGAGTGGAAAGCCATCGTGGACTACGTCAACGGCGCCGACCTGGATACCGCACTGGCTGCCGCCGCCAAGGCCCAAGCCGACGCGCTCGGCCTGGGCAAGGTCGCCATTGACTGCATGGGCGCGAAGGCGGGGGACACCCTGACCCTGCTCTACCAGTGGTCCGGCGCCGAGGAAGAGAAACTCAACGCCATCCTCAAGCCCTTCGTGGATGCCTGCGGCGTCAAGATCGTCGCCCAGTCCACCCGCGATGCCGCCGTCCTGGACACCAAGGTCAAGTCCACCCCGCCGGACGTCGTCTTCTGGCCCACCACCGCGCCCCTCACCCTCTACACCGATAAACTCGTGGACCTCTCCACCCTCGGCGCGGACCCGGCCAACTACGCCGACTTCTGGAAAACCATGGGCACCGCAGGCGGCAAGTGGCTCGCCGTACCCGTCAAGGCCGACATCAAGACCATCATCTGGTACAGCCCGGCCAACTTCAAACTCTTCGGCTACGAGGTACCCAAGACCTGGGCCGACCTGGAAGCCCTCGTAGAGAAAATGGTCGCCGACAAGAACGTCCCCTGGTCCATGGGCATGGAATCCGGACCCGCCACCGGCTGGACTGGCTCCGACTTCATCCAGGACATCCTCCTCGTCCAGCAAGGCCCTCAGTATGTCCTGGACATCATCTCCGGCAAGGTCCCCTACAACGACCCAGGCGTCAAACAGGCCTTTGAAACCTACGGCAAGTGGGCCAAAGACCCCAAGTACACCGTAGGCGGCGCCACAGGCACCGTCTCCACCTCCTTCCTGGACGCCATCTACAAGGTCTTCTCCGACCCGCCGGAGGCCATGATGGTCAAACAGTCCGGCTTCGCTGGCGGCGAAATCGCCAAGCAGTACCCCAACCTCAAGTACGGCACCGACTATGACTTCTTCCCGGTCCCAGGCGCCAAGGGCATGCAGGGCGGCGCTGACTTCATGATGGCCTTCAGCACCTCCCCTGCCACCAAGGCCCTCGTCGCCTACCTCACCGGCAAGGAAGGAGCCGCTCAGTGGGCCAAGGTCGGCTTTGACCTCTCGCCCAACAAACTCGCCCTCGGCAACTACTCCGACCCCGCCCTCATCAAGAAGGCCGAGGCCCTCGCCGCTGCCGCAGGCTTCACCCCCGACATCGGCGACACCATCCCGGCACCCTTCGGCGAGGCCGAGTGGAAAGCCATCGTGGACTACGTCAACGGCGCCGACCTGGATACCGCACTGGCTGCCGCCGCCAAGGCCCAAGCCGACGCGCTGAAGAAGTAGCCTCTATCCGCACCGAACTCGGGGCGCTCTTCCGGGAGCGCCCCGAGACTCCGGCTATGTGATCTCTCCGACGCGGACCCTGGGAGAGGAGCAGAAGATGACGCCCAAGGTCATGAAACAAGGCAAGTGGGTACCCTGGCTCTACCTGTCCGGCGCCCTGCTCATCATGGCGCTGTTCATCGTGTACCCGACCATCAACACCATCATCCTCAGCCTCCGCGACAAAACGGGGGCAAATCCCGCCTCCGCCGATTGCCTGCCCGGGCAACCCTGCTGGGGCTTGCTTGAGAACTACCGATACGCGCTGACCGACCCAGACATGCTCCAGGCGCTGCGCAACAACGCGCTGTGGATTCTCCTGACGGTTCCGGGAACCGTGGCGGCCGGTCTTCTGTTCGCCGTCCTCACCGACCGCGTCCGCTACGAGCGTTTCGCCAAGACCATCGTCTTCCTACCCATGGCCATATCCTTCGTCGGCGCGAGCGTCATCTGGAAATTCGTGTACCACCTCCAGTCGGGGGGCGGCCCCCAAATCGGCGTGCTCAACGCCATTCTCGTAAGCCTGGGCGCGAACCCCATCGCCTGGCTTACCAACAAGAGTTGGATTGTCAACAACATCTCCCTCTGGGTGGTGTGGATTTGGCTCTGGGCGGGGTTCTGCATGACCATTCTTTCCGCAGCGCTAAAAGCGGTGCCCGGCGAGATCATTGAGGCGGGGCGGGTGGATGGCGCAACGGAATGGCAAGTCTTCTGGCGCATCATGTTCCCCATCATCCTGCCCACCATCACCGTCGTCGCCACGACCATGACCATCAATGTCCTCAAGGTATTTGACATCGTATTCGTCATGACCAACGGCTTGAACGGCACCGAGGTCATCGCCAACCGCATGTTCAAGTTCATCGTTACCAATCAGGGCCGATCCACCGCCATCGCCGTGCTGCTGATCGCGCTTACGATACCGATTATGATCATCAACGTGCGGCGGTTCCGCGAACAGGAGAAGATGCGATGAGCGCCCAACGGCTCAAGAACCTGCTGGCCCGAATCCCCCTGCACGTCGCCATCATTGCCTTGTTGGTTGTGTGGCTGATTCCCACCGTGGGCACATTCATCACGTCATTCCGTTCGCGCCAAGCCGTCCAGGAATCGGGGTGGTGGACGGTGTTTCTTGCACCGCCGACTCCCGGCCAGGCCGAATACCGCGCCGCCTGCGCGTCTTGCCACGGGAACGACGGCAAGGGCGTGGCGACCGCCGACCTGAGCGATCCTGCGTTCGTAGAACCGTATCTGAAGACCAATCGCCTGCTGCCCACGCTGCGCCAGTCCGTCGGCGGACAGGCCCACGTAACCAACCCGGAGTGGCAAGCCCTCATCCAGGACACCACGCGCACCCGCGAGGCGCTGGATAGGCTCTCTGCCATCAGCGCCTACCTCGGGGCTCTGTCGGGCACGGGAAAGTCCGCCCAGTACAAACTCACGGCGAACAACTGGATTGACGCGCTGGTGGGATACAAGGGCACGGCCACCTACGCAGAGGACTGCGCGACCGGCGTCAGCGTCAGCGGGAAGTTCAAGTGCAACGCCAGCGACTTGCTCAACCCAGAGGGGATGGCGCGCGCGTTCCTGAACAGCATCGCGGTTACGATCCCCTCCACCATCCTGCCCATCCTATTCGCCGCCTGCGCCGCCTATGCCTTCTCGTGGATGGACTTCCGCGGCCGCTCGTGGATGTTCGCCCTTCTCGTCGGCCTGCAAATTGTTCCGTTGCAGATGACCCTGGTGCCCATCGCCAGGCTCTACAGCAAACTCGGATTGCAGAGCACTTTCCTCGGCATCTGGCTGTTCCATACGGGATTCGGCCTGCCGTACGCCATCTACCTGCTGCGGAACTTCCTGGGCGGCCTGCCGCGCGACCTGTTTGAGTCGGCCTATCTGGACGGCGCGAACCATTGGACGGCCTTCCGGCGGCTGGCCCTGCCGCTCACCGTGCCGGCCATCGCGTCGCTCGCCATCTTCCAGTTCCTGTGGGTGTGGAATGACCTGCTCGTCGCCATCATTTTGCTGCCGAGCAATCCTGTGCTAACCTATCAAATCACCAACCTGATTGATCCCAGGGGCGGCAACTGGCACCTTCTGACCGCTGCGGCCTTCCTGTCCATGATCGTGCCCATGATTGTATTCCTGGCATTCCAGCGTTACTTCGTCCGCGGACTGCTTGCCGGCGCGGTCAAAGGATAACCACCCGCAGTGCAACCGGGATAACAATACTCGGTTCCCAAGTCTGTTGCCACCCGTCATTGCGAGGGCACGCAGTGCCCGAAGCAACCGCCGGGGCGCGGGGTTGCTTCGCTTCGCTCGCAATGACACGGGAGGAGAGTGCGCCTGCGGTTCGCTAACACAGTTGGAACCGACTCAACAACGATATCAACCTAAATCACATTAGAGAATACCTATGCCAAACGACTGGTACAAAGACGCTGTGTTCTACGAAGTTTTCGTCCGCGCCTTCGCCGATGGGAACGGCGACGGAATCGGCGACCTGCGCGGGCTAACGGCCAAACTGGACTACATCCAGCATCTGGGCGTGGACTGCATCTGGCTCTTGCCCGTCTACCCGTCGCCCTTGCGCGACCAGGGCTACGACGTAACCGACTACTACAGCATCCACCCCGACTACGGGACGCTGGACGACTTCCGCGCGCTTGTGGACGAGGCTCACCGCCGCGGGCTTCGCATCATCGCCGACCTGATTCCCAACCACACATCGGACCAGCACCCCTGGTTCCAGGCATCGCGGAACCCCCAGCATCCCGAGCACGCGCGCTACCGAGATTGGTACGTCTGGAGCCGGACGGATAGGCGCTACCCTGACGCCCGCATCATCTTCCTGGACACCGAGCAATCCAACTGGACGTGGGATCCGATCCGCGGCGAGTTCTACTGGCATCGGTTCTTCTATCACCAGCCCGACCTGAACTACGACAACCCCGAGGTGCAGCAGGAGATGTTGAACGTGGTTCGGTTCTGGCTGGACTTGGGCATAGACGGGTTCCGCGTGGACGCCGTGCCCTACCTGTTTGAGCGCGAAGGCACCAACTGCGAGAACCTGCCCGAGACCCACGCCTACCTGAAGCGGCTGCGAGCCTTTGTGGACGAGCACGCCCCGGGCGCCCTGCTCCTGTCGGAGGCCAATCAGTGGCCCGAAGACGCGCGCGCGTACATGGGCGATGGCGACGAGTTCCACATGAACTTCCACTTCCCGCTTATGCCGCGCATCTACATCGCGCTGGCCCGCGCCGACCGGACGCCGATTCTCCACATACTGGGCCGCACCCCGCCGATACCCGAGACGTGCCAGTGGGCCACCTTCCTGCGCTGCCACGATGAACTTACCCTGGAGATGGTAACCGACGAGGAGCGGCGTTTCCTGTGGGACTTCTACGCGCCCGAACCCCGCATGCGCCTGAACCTGGGCATCCGCCGTCGCCTGGCGCCCCTGTTGGGGAACGACCGCCAGCGCATTGAACTGGCGAATTCGCTGCTCTTCACGCTGCCTGGCTCTCCCGTCGTGTACTACGGCGACGAGATTGGCATGGGGGACAACATCTGGCTGGAGGACCGCAACGGCCTGCGCACGCCCATGCAGTGGGCCGACGCCCCGAACGCGGGGTTTTCCGAGGCTCCCCCGGACGCGCTCTACAGCCCCGTTGTGGACGATGGGACCTTCGGCTACCGGCAGGTCAACGTGGAGCAGCAGGCCGCCGACCCGCGCTCGCTGCTGAACCGCATGCGCGAGATGATCCGCGTGCGCAAGGCCCATCCCGCGTTCGGGCGGGGCGACATCCGATTCGTGGACGCCGGGCACCCGTCCGTGCTGGCCTATCTCCGAACCCAGGCCCAGAACGAGACGTTGCTCATCGTCAACAACCTATCCGAACAACCCCGGAGCGCGGGCCTGGCCCTAGCCGAGTATGCCGGCGCCACGCCCGTGGACCTGTTCACGGGCGAGACGCTCCCGCCCATCGCGGCTGAACCCTACCCCCTGACCCTGGGGCGCTATCAGTATCGGTGGCTGCGCCTGGCGCGGTGAGAACCGCCCGCGCCAGGACTCCGCCCGCGCGCACACGCCCCCGCGCCCCCTCCGCCACACTCACCGCGCTAGGCGC
>JBBIHX010000079.1:0-12210 GCA_037446815.1 Caldilineae bacterium
TGTGCTATAATCCCCCCGAGACCGCCATGCGGGGAGAACATGGAGTACGAAGCCGTCATCGGAATGGAAGTCCACGCGCAACTTCTCACGCGCAGCAAGATGTTCTGCGGGTGCGCCGCCGATTACGCCGCCGCGCCGCCCAACACGCGCGTGTGCCCGGTCTGCCTGGGCATGCCCGGGACGCTCCCCGTCATCAACCGCCGCGCCGTGGAGTTCGTCGTCATGACCGGCCTGGCGTTGCACTGTCGCATCGCGTCCCACTCCCGCTTCGCCCGCAAGAACTACCATTACCCCGACCTGCCCAAGGGATACCAAATCTCCCAATACGAACTGCCCCTGTGTTCCGACGGCTACCTGGAGATTGAGGCCGACGGGCAGGTGAAGCGCATCGGCATTGAGCGGGTGCACCTGGAGGAGGACACCGCCAAACTCATCCACACGGGCGAATACAGCCTGATAGACATGAACCGAGCGGGCGTCCCGCTGATGGAGATCGTGAGCGCGCCCGACCTGCGCACCGGCGAGGAGGCCCGCCAGTACCTCACCAAACTGCGCGCCATCCTGCGCTACCTGGGCGTCAGTTCCGGCAACATGGAGGAAGGCTCCATGCGCTGCGAGGTCAACATCTCCTTGCGGCCCGCGGGCACCGACCTGCGCGGCACCAAAGTGGAGGTGAAGAACCTCAACTCGTTCCGCTCGGTCAAGCAGGCCATAGAGTACGAGATTCAGCGCCAGAGCCGCCTGCTGGAGTCCGGCGAGCGCATCATGCAGGTTACCATGGGCTGGGACGAGGCGAACGGCCGCACCGTCTTGCAGCGGGTCAAGGAGTCGGCCGACGACTACCGCTACTTCCCGGAGCCGGACCTGCCGCCGCTGGAATTTAGCCGCGAGTGGGTCGCGGAGATTCAGGCGAGCCTGCCCGAACTCCCCGAGGCGCGCAAGGAGCGGTTCGCGCGCGACTACGGGCTGAGCGCCTACGATGCGGGGGTGCTCACCGCCGACCGCGACGTGGCCGACTTCTTTGAGGCCGCGGTCCGCCTTGGAGCCGACCCGAAGGCTGCGGCCAACTGGATTAGCGGCGAGATCTTCCGCCTGATGAATGCCCGCGGCCTGGAGATGGGCCAGTTGCCCATCCGTCCGGCGCAACTTTGCGAACTCATGGGGTTGATACAAGAGGGCGTCATCACGACGACCATCGCCAAGGACGTGCTCGGCATCATGGTGGACACGGGCGAGTCGCCGCGGGCCATCGTGCAGACGCGCGGCCTGGCCCAGGTCAGCGACGCCTCGGTGCTGGAAGCGGTGGCCCGGCAGGTCATCGCCGACAACGCCGACGCCGTGGCCCAGTACAGGGCGGGCAAGGAGCAGGTGCTCAAGTTCCTGGTGGGGCAGGTGATGCGGGCGACCAAGGGCCAGGCAAATCCCACCCTGGCGGCCGAGGTGCTCAAGGCGCTCCTCGCGGGCCAACGCCCTTGAGCGCGACGCAACGCCGGCATTCCTGCCGCTGAGATGCAGAGATGAGGGAGAAACCGAGGAAGACTCTGCGCGCTGCGTCTCCGCGGTGAACCAACGAGGATTCGGTTCACAAAGTCTGTTGGCATTTGTCATTGCGAGGGCGCAGAGCGCCCGAAGCAATCTCTGGGCGTGAGGTTGCTTCGCTTCGCTCGCAACGACACACGAGGAGAGTGTCCAGGCGTTTCACCAACACAAGATGAAACCGACTCCCAACGAGCGGTGATTTTGGCCTCTTCGCGGCACTATGTTATAATTCGCACAGACTGAGCCATGCTCTGCCGCCAGAAACAGATTCGGTTCCGAAGCCAGTTGTTGTCCACTGTCATTCTGAGCGGCGAAGCCGCGAAGAATCTCGCTAACCGAGATGCTTCGCCTTCGGCTCAGCATGACAGAAGAACGGAAAGGCTGCGCGCTGGACGGACCAATGCAAGATGGAACCGTGCCCAGAAACATCCATCACAAGGAGGTGATTGGAGACCTGAAGTATCCGTTTCGGCTCAACGGCGAGCCACCATTCTCTTGGCGGAAAAACTAAAACAAAGGAGTTTTGAGCAATGACCGAGAAATTGAATCCCTTCAAAATCGCACAGCAGCAGTTGGACGAGGCTGCAGCCATCCTGAAACTGGAACCCGGCATTCATGCCCTTCTCCGCGAGCCCATGCGCGAACTGCACGTTACCATTCCGGTGAAGATGGACGATGGCAGCGTCAAGGTGTTCAAGGGGTTCCGCGTCCAGTACAACGACGCGCGCGGCGCCACCAAGGGCGGCATCCGCTTCCACCCCGAAGAGACCATTGACACCGTGCGCGCGCTGGCCGCGTGGATGACGTGGAAGACGGCCGTCGTGGACATCCCGCTGGGCGGCGGCAAGGGCGGCGTCATCTGCAACCCGAAGGAAATGTCCCTGGGCGAACTGGAGCGGCTGAGCCGCGGCTACATTCGGGCCATCGCCAAGTTCATCGGCCCCGAGACCGACGTGCCCGCGCCGGACGTGTACACCAACCCGCAGATCATGGCCTGGATGATGGACGAGTACAGCATCATCACGGGCTACAACGTCCCGGGCGTCATCACCGGCAAGCCGTTGCCGCTGGGCGGCTCGGCGGGCCGCGGCGATGCGACCGCGCGGGGCGGCGTGTACACCATCCGCGAGGCCGCCAAGGTGCTCGGCCTGAACCTGAAAGGCGCGCCCTGCGCCATCCAGGGCTACGGCAATGCTGGCTACTTCGGCCACGTCCTCGCCGAGCAAATTCTAGGTATGAAGGTCGTCGCCGTCAGCGACTCCAAGGGCGGCATCTACAACCCGGCGGGACTGAATCCCAAGGCCGTCTCGGAGCACAAGGAGAAAACCGGCTCCGTGGTCAACTTCCCGGGCGCCAAGAACATCACCAACGAGGAACTGCTGGAACTGGACGTGATGGTGCTGATTCCCGCCGCGCTGGAGAATCAGATTACCGAGAAGAACGCCGCCAACATCAAGGCCAAGATCGTGGCCGAGTTCGCCAACGGCCCGACCACGCCCGAAGCCGACAAGATCCTGTTCGCCAACGGCGTCTATCTCATCCCTGACTTCCTGTGCAACGCGGGCGGCGTTACCGTCAGTTACTTTGAGCAGGTCCAGAACGCCTACGACTACTACTGGCCGATTGAAGAGGTTTACGAGAAACTGGACCGCAAGATGACGGCCGCTTTCCATGCCGTCCACGAGATGGCGCAGAAGCACAAGGTCAACAACCGCGTTGGGGCATACCTGGTGGCCGTGCACCGCGTGGCCGAGGCGATGAGGCTGCGTGGCTGGGCCTAGAAGCCATTCTTCGCCGTGACGCAAGAAGCGCCCTGGGTATGCCCCAGGGCGCTTTCTCGTTCAACTGGAAACGTGTGCGATGCCGAAAGGAGGGAACGCTGCTGTGAGCGAGTCGGTCGTACCCTGCGTGTACTTTGAGCGGGCCGGCCCCGCCAACACCGAGCGGACGCTGGAGAGCGCCAAGGCTCGGGCCGACGAACTGGGCATCCGCAGTATTCTCGTCGCCACGACGACCGGCGCGACCGGAGTGCGGGCCGCCGAAGTGTTTCGCGGCTACGACCTGGTGGTGGTCTCCCACAGCCACGGATTCGCGACGCCCAACGTCCAGGAACTCACAGAGGCCAACCGCGCGGCCATCCTCGCCGCCGGCGCGAAACTCCTGACCTGCCAGCACGCCTTTGGTGGCATCAACCGGGCCGTGCGCAAGGAATTCGGCACGTACATGCTGGACGAACTCATCGCGTTCGCCCTGCGCAACTTCTCGCAGGGCGTGAAGGTGGGCGTGGAAATCGCCGTGATGGCCGCCGACGCGGGCCTGGTGCGCGTGGGCGAGCCGGCCATCACCGTCGCGGGCACGGGGCGCGGCGCGGACACAGCCATGGTCGTGCTCCCGGCCAACGCCCAGAACTTCTTTGACTTCCGCGTGCTGGAGATTCTTTGCAAGCCCAGGCTTGGGCGGCCGCTGAAGGGGTAGCGCATGGCGCAGGCTCGGCGATTCGCGCAAACCGTCGTCAGCGTCCTGCTGGTGGCATGTTGTCTGGCGCAGTGCGGCGCGCCCCAGCCCACCGCCGAGGGACAGCCGGCGGCGGTCAGCATCCAGCAGAAAGGCTCCGACACCCTCGTGAACCTGGCGCTGGCCTGGGCCGAAGAGTACATGCGCCTGCACCCCGAGGTGCGCATCTCCGTAACCGGCGGCGGCTCCGGCACGGGTATCGCCGCCCTCATCAACGGTACGGTGGACATCGCCAACGCCTCGCGGGAGATGAAGCCCGAGGAGATTGAGGAGGCCAAGAAAAACGGCCGCGCTCCGCGGGAATTCGTCGTCGCGTGGGACGCCATCGCCGTTGTCGTCCACCCATCCAATCCCGTGAACGGCCTGACCCTGCAACAAGTCTCCGACATTTACACGGGCAAGATCACCAACTGGCGGCAGGTGGGTGGCGAAGATCGGCCCATCGTGCTCCTGTCCCGCGAGTCCAACTCGGGCACCTATGTGTACTTCTTGGAGAACGTCGTCCGCCTGGGCGACCCCAAGAGCGACGCCCTGTTCTCCCCGGACACGCTCCTCATGCCATCTTCCGAGGGCATCAGTGCCGAGGTGCGACAAAATCCCAACGCCATCGGCTACGACGGGCTGGGCTACGTAACGCCCGACCAGAAGACGCTGGCCATTGCGCGGGATGCGGGCGGCCCGTTCGTCTTGCCGTCCGCGGACACGGTCAACGACGGCACGTACCCCATCGCGCGGCCCCTGTACATGTACACGGTGGGCGAACCGAGCGCCCACGTGCGCGACTATCTCAATTGGATTCTGGGCGATGGGCAGCGGCTGGTGGCCGGTTTGGGGTTCGTGCCGCTGCGCCAATCCCCGACAGGAGGCTCGGCTTCGCCATGAACAAGATGCCGCGCACGCGCTGGACAGAGTTCGCCATAGAGTCCCTGATTCGGGTCATCGGCTTCTCCACGGTCGGGTTCGTCATCCTCATCTTCCTGTTCCTGCTCCGCGAGGGGGTGCCCGCTTTCGTCCAGATAGACCTGGGCAACCTGTTCGGCACCCGCTGGTACCCGACCTTTGGCCTGTTTGGGACGCTGCCGCTCATCCTCGGGTCGGCGCTTATCACGATTACGGCCATCGTCATCGCGCTGCCGCTGGGCGTGGCGACGGCGGTGTTTATCCGAGAGGTGGCCCCCAATTGGGCGCGCGAGGTTCTCAAGCCCATGATAGAAGTGCTGGCGGGGATTCCGTCGGTGGTGCTGGGATTCTTCGGGATGACGCTGGTTGCCCCCATCGTGCGCGAGACCTTCGGCGCGCCGACGGGCCTGGTCGCGTTCACCGGCGCGCTCATCCTGGCGTACATGTCGCTCCCCACCATCATCAGCGTGGCCGAGGACGCGCTGGATGCCGTGCCCAAAGCCTATCGGGACGCGGGCCTTGCCATGGGCGCGACGCACTGGCAGACCATTTGGCGCGTGGTGGTTCCGGCGGCGCGCTCGGGCATCGTTACCGCCGTCATGTTGGGCATGGGCCGCGCCATCGGCGAGACCATGGCGGTGATGATGGTTACCGGCAACGCGGCGCGCCTGCCCCTGGGCCTAGATGCCCTGTTCCGACCCGTGCGCACCATGACGGCGACCATCGCCGCGGAGATGGGCGAGGTGGCCCACGGCAGCGTGCACTACCATGCGCTGTTCGCCATCGGCATCATCCTCTTTCTCATCACGTTCGCCATCAACCTGGCGGCGGCGTCCACCATGTTCCGCAAGCGGCGGCGAGGAGGGCTGCGATGAGGGTCGCGATGAGAAACCGCTTTCTCGTCCAACGGCTGGGGTTTGCGCTGCTGACGCTGGCCGCCCTCGTCGTCGTTCTCCCCATCCTCGCCGTGGTCATCACCATCTTCGCCCGAGGCGCAGCGGCCATCAACTGGGAGTTCCTGACCGCCATGCCCCGCGACGGAATGCGGGCCGGCGGCATCTTCCCCGCCATCGTGGGCACCATCGTGCTGACGCTCGGCACCGCCATCGTCGCCATCCCGCTGGGCGTGGGCGGGGCCATCTACCTGTCGGAGTACGCCCGCGACACGTGGCTCACCCGCTCCATACGGCTGGCCATCGTCAACCTGGCAGGCATCCCGTCGGTGGTCTACGGGCTGTTCGGGCTGGGGCTGTTCGTGCTCCTGCTGGGGTTCGGAACGTCCATCGTGGCGGGGTCGTTGACGCTGGCCATCATGACCCTGCCCATCATCATCAGCACGGCCGAGGAGGCGCTGCGAGCCGTGCCGACCGAGTTCCGCACCGTGAGCGCCAGTTTGGGCGGCACCCGCTGGCAGGGCATCCGATACATCGTGCTGCCCCAGGCGCTGCCGGGCATCATCACGGGCATCATCCTGGGCCTGCTGCGCGCCGCCGGCGAGACCGCGCCCATCCTGTTCACCGTGGCCGCATTCTACCTGCCGCGGCTGCCCCGGTCGCCGCTGGATCAGACGATGGCGCTGCCCTACCACCTGTACGTGGTCAGCACGCAGGTTCCAGGGATGCCGCCCAAGATTCAATTCGGCACGGCGCTGGTGCTCCTGGGGCTGGTGCTCTCGTTGAACATCGGCGCGACGATGATTCGCAGTTACTTCCGCCGACGGCGGCAGTGGTGAGCGTGCCTATGATTGCGGAGCGAGACGTGAACGAGGCCAAGATCGCAATTCAAGACGTGTCCTACGCCTACGGCAGCCAGGAGGTGCTGCGCCACATCACGCTGGACATCCCCGCGCGGGCCATCACCGTGCTGTTCGGGCCGGCGGGCGGCGGCAAGACGACGCTCCTTCGGCTCATCAATCGGCTCAACGATTTGGTGGAAGATGGCCGAATGTCGGGGCGCATCCTGCTGGACGGGGAGGACATCTACGCGCCCGGGTTTGACGTTCCGAGCCTGCGCCGCCGCGTGGGTATGGTCTTCGCCCTGCCCCTGCCGCTGCCGGGCACCATCCGCGAAAACGTAACCTATGGGCCGAAACTGGCGGGCATGCGAGACCGCGCCCGGCTGGAGGAAATCGTGGAGCGAAGCCTACGGCAGGCGGCCCTCTGGGATGAGGTCAAGGATCGCCTGGATAGCCCGGCCAATGCCCTGTCGGGCGGGCAGCAGCAGCGCCTGTGCATCGCCCGAAGCCTGGCCCTGGAGCCGGAGGTGGTGCTCCTGGACGAGCCGACGTCGGGCCTTGACCCCATCTCCACCGCGAAGGTGGAGGAATCGCTGCTCATCCTGAAGGAGCACTACACGGTGGTCATCGTGCCGCACAGCGTGCAGCAGGCAAGCCGCATCGCCGACTACGCGGCCTTCTTCCTCATGGGCGAGTTGGTGGAGCACCAGCCGGGCAAGAGGATTTTCACCACGCCGCTGGACAAGCGCACGGAAGATTACGTTACAGGCCGATTCGGATAGGGCGCATGGACAAGATAAGAACCGAGCATCTGTATTTCTACTACGGCCGCAAGCAAGCCCTCTGGGACATCAACATCGCCATCCCGGAGCGGCACATCACGGCCCTCATCGGCCCGTCGGGGTGCGGGAAGTCCACGTTCCTGCGCTGCCTGAACCGCATGAACGACACCATCCCCCGCACCCGCGCCGAGGGCAAGGTGTACCTGGACGGGGAGGACATCTACAGCCCGGATACCAACGTCGTGGAACTTCGGCGGCGGGTGGGGATGGTGTTCCAGCGCCCCAATCCCTTCCCCGCGTCGGTCTTTGACAACGTGGCCTTTGGGCCGCGCGTGCTGGGCTTGTACGGGCGGTCGGAACTGGCCGACGTGGTGGAGGAGAGCCTGCGCAGCGCCGGCCTGTGGGATGAGGTGAAAGATAACCTCGGGCAGGACGCGCTGGCGCTGTCCCTGGGCCAGCAGCAGCGGCTGTGCATCGCCCGCGTCATCGCTGTCAAGCCGGAGGTCATCCTGATGGACGAGCCGTGCTCGGCGCTGGACCCCATCGCGACCCTGAAGATAGAGGATTTGATGCGGGCGCTCAGCAAGGAGTATACTATTGTCATCGTAACGCACAACATGCAGCAGGCGGCCCGCGCGTCGGACTTCACCGCGTTCATGCTGAGCGACGCGGAGCGCACGGGACAACTGATAGAGTTCGGGCCAACCGCCGACGTGTTCACCAGGCCCCGAGACAAGCGCACCGAGGACTATATCACCGGACGGTTCGGCTAACGACAGGGGGTAAGACAAGATGCGCAGGGCTTTTGACGAGGACCTTCAGGACTTGCAGAACCAGATGCTGGAACTGGGCAGCATGGTGGGCGAGGCGTTGGCCCGTTCCGTGGACGCGCTCAAGCGCCAGGACATGGAGGCGGCGCGCGAGGTTATTCGGAACGATGTGAAGATCAACGAGAAGCGGTTCGCCATTGAGGCCGACTGCCTGCGGCTCATCGCGACGCAGCAGCCCATGGCGCGCGACCTGCGCTCCATCGCCGCCGTGCTGGAAATCATCACCGACCTGGAGCGGTGCGCCGACTACGCGGCTGGTATCAGCAAGATCACCCTCATGATCGGCAAGGAGCCGTTCATCAAGCCGCTGATTGACATCCCGCGGATGCTGGAAAAGGACCTGTCCATGCTGGACCGCGCCCTGAAGGCGTTCGTGGATCGGGATGTGGAAGCAGCGCGCGGCATCGCGGCAGAGGACGACGAGGTGGACGCGCTCTACGACCAGATCAACAACGAGTTGATATCGTTCATGCTCCAGGACCCGCGGACGGTCCGCCAGGCAACGCGCCTGCTGTGGGTCGCCCACAACCTGGAGCGCTTCGCCGACCGCGTTACCAACATCTGCGAGCGGGTGGTGTTCACCGTTACCGGCGAAATGCGCGAGATGAACATCCAAGAGCCCGAAGTGGAACCGCAGTAGCGGCGCGGTCGCGCACCGAGGGCCAAGATGAAGCGCGCCATCGTCATCGCGGCGATTCTCGCCCTTGTGCTCGCAGTCGGAGCGCCGGGCGGTGCGCGGCCGCCTCTCCCCCAAATCCGCTGGGTGAACGGCGTGGAGGATCCGACCGCGGGCGTCCGCGAAGGCCCGCCCTCCCGCCCCTCGCCCGACGTTCCTCTGGCCGACGTGGAGGATGTGCCCGCGTTCTTCGGGCGCTATCCATCGTCGGCGGAGGTCCGCGCCTTCCTAGACGGCCTGGCCCAGGAGTATCCGGGCCTCGCTACGCTACAGACCGTGGGCACATCGTGGCGCGGGCAGCCCATCGTGGGCATCCGCCTGGGGAATGAGGCGATGGGCGACCCCGATGTCCGTCCCGCGCTCTACCTGGACGGCCAGCACCATGCCCGCGAACCCATCTCCGCCCTGTGCGTGCTGTACACGGTGTGGTGGCTGCTCGCGCAGTACGGCCATGACCCCCTCGCCACCCACCTGCTGGACACGCGCACGGTCTACGCCATCCCCTCGGTCAACCCCGACGGGAACGATGTCTGGCTCGCCGACAACTTCTCTCAGCGACGGAATGCGAATCCCACATGCTGCGACGACGACGGCGACGGCCTGGTGGACGAGGACCCGCCCAATGCCATCGGCTGGGGCACGTTCCACGCCTATCTCTACATCTTTGACCCCGCATGGCTCGCCGCGCACCCGGACAATCCCTTCGTGGACAACTGGCAGGCCCACGTTACGGGCATCGCGGACATGGGATTCGTGGACGCCCAGGGGAACCCCATCCCGCAGGTGGATGATGACGGGGACAGTTCCCGCCACGGGACAAACGAAGACCCCATCGGCGGCGTGGACCTGAATCGCAACTACGACGTCCACTGGGGATTGGGCGACCCCAAGATGTGGAGCGATGTGTACCGCGGCCCCGCCGTGTGGTCCGAGCCGGAGGTGCAGGCCGTGCGCGACTGGGTGCGGGCGCACCCCAATGTCGGCGTGGCGGCAACGCTGCATTCGGGGGCCGACCTGCTGCTTCACCCGTGGGGTTGGGCCATGGATGAACGCTTGCCCGACGGCCAGGTGTACGAGCACATCGGGCGCAAGGCGTCGCAACTGACCGAGTGCTGCGGGTTCCTGGGCGCGCCCCACACGTGGACCGCGCGCGGGTTGTACACGGTGAGCGGCAGCGCCATGGATTGGCTCTACCTGCAGGGCATCTACGCCTTCTCGCCCGAGGTGTACGCGGCAAGCAACATCGCCCGCGCGACGCCCTACACCGCGCCGGGGATTGCGAACGCATTCCTGGCCTACACCAGCACAGGCGTCATGTTCAACCCGCCGGAAGACGGCATTGTCCAGGTCTGCGAGCGGTGGCGGCGATTTCTCGTGTACCTGCTGGCCGCGCTGCCCGCGCCGGTTTTCAACGAGGTGGCGACGGAGGGGGATAGCCTTGTGGTGCGCGTTGCCAACAACGGAGGAATCGCGGCGGCCCTCGCGCTTGAGGCCGAGACCGACGACGGCGTGCGCTACTCCGTGGAGGCGCCGGGGCTACGGGGCAGGCAATTCACATGGCAACTGCCCCTGGAGCCGCTCCTGGGCCACACGCTCACGTTGACCGCCACCGCGACGATGAGCGTCGCCGGCGGGCCGCACCCGCTGCCCCCCGCCACGTTGCGCGTGCGCGTGGGCGAAGGCGGCGCGGAAGTGCTGGGCGGCCTCGTGTCGCCGCTGGCGTCGCTGGCGGGGTTCTTCGGCGCGGAGGGGTGGGAAGCGGACCCGCGCCGCTGGGACGGGGAGTATCATCTGGGGCCGCCCATCGGGTACAGGTGGGCGTTTCCCGTGTTCGCCCGATGACGCCGCAGGCCACGCGCCGCCGCGCGCCCTACACCACCCGCACCATCATCTCGCGGGACGCGAACGTCTCCTCGGGCCCGCTTGACCCCGGCGAAGCCAACACCCGGACGCGGACGCGCACGAACATCTCGCCCCTGCGCCCAACGGGGACAATCTGGTGGAACTGCCTGCGTCCGCTGCTCGGAATTACGCTCGTCTCGTTGGCATGCTCGCGGCCCTGGGCGTCCGACTCGGTGTCGTAGGAGAGCCAGGTCTCGTACGCCTGCTCCGGGCCCAGATTGATGCGCCAGCGCACGTGAATCGGGCGGGGGAACACCACCTCCTCGGGGAGGTCCAGAATCTCAATCCAACCGGTGATGGTGTGGTATGCCCGGAACCATTTGGTCAGTTGCGCGTGCTGTCGGGAGGCCTCTTCCGCAGCCCGCTGCTCGTTCAGAGCATCTATCCTTTGAAAGATGCGGCGCTGAATGTCCTGAGGATTGGGCACTTCCAGGAAAACTACGGCCTGCGTGCGTCCCGCCGTTTCCACGATCACATCGCCGAATCCCAGGATGCCCCCCCAGAACCCCTGCTGAGCGCGGACATTCTGCACCTGATCCAGGCGCGCCTCGGTGCGCTGGTCGTAGAGCAGCGGGAATCGCACCCGGTCAATAATGCGGTCGTTCGTCAGGATATAGACATCGTTGCGCCAGTCTATGGTATTCAGAGCAAACCAGAAACCGACCGAAAACAGCCATGCGAAATACACCCAGGACACGTAGCGCTCTGTTCCGGGCACGATAAAGGCCAGCGCTACCGTCACGATGGCCGCCGTAACCAGCAAAACCGCCCACCCAGCCATGAGCGCGCGCACTAGGGCCGTTACCCGGCGGAGCACTCCCTGCCGCTGGGAGAGCGGCGTCTGGTCGGTTGGGGCGCCGACATTGGCGACGCCCAGCACGCGCCAGATAAGCACCAGGGAGCCGAGAATCAGCGTGCCCCGAACCCACAGCCCATTGGTGGACCGGCCTATGAGCCACGCAGCCAGGAGCGTCAAGACGCCGCCAGCGGGCAGGAACGCCGCCCTCAGCAGCACAATAGGGTGGCGGCGCCAGATCTGTGGCTGGGACGGTGCCCCGGCAGACGCTTGGGACATCACGACGTCCCCTTTCCGCTGGGCGCAACAAGCCCTTCGGCCAGCATTCGCCGCACCCGATCCTCTTCCATGAGCGCACGCTGATACCGTGCCTCGTCCGCCGCCTTCAGTATCTCCTGTGAAATCTCCGAGGCATGCCTTACGTTGTCTATCCGAAAGGCCAGGCCAACGCTGGCGGTCTCCACCCGCACCGTTCCTAGGCCTACCCACTTCTGGAGCATGGCCGCCGAGTACGAGGCGTTCTGCACCTTGGGCAA
>JBBIHX010000080.1:0-12174 GCA_037446815.1 Caldilineae bacterium
CGCCTCACAAATCCAGTATACGGGAGAGCTGCTCGTGTGTATGTGACTTTGGTCACCACAAAAACGTGCGACGCATCTCGCAGGTGCGTCGCACGTTTCTCGGTTCCGAATGCTTTTGGAATGCTGAAGCCGCGCGTCAGCATTCCAAGACTCCGTTCGCGGTCGGGCTATGCCTCGGCGAGGGCCGCGGCCGGTTTGCGCTCCAGCCACCGCTCCGGCACCACCAGGCTCAGGACGTTCCTCCAGCCCAGCGTGGCGATGACGTTGATGAGGAAGGCCAGGAATCCCAGCGCGATGAGAATGCCGCCGACGATGGCGAGGGTCTCGTTGGTCTGGTAAGGGCTGCCTTCGGGGTACAGGGTGCGGCGGAGCATCCCGCGCGCGCCGGCCATCCCCATCACGTAGGCCATCCCCACCGAGCCAATCATCCACAGCCAGAAGTGGGCGTTCACCAGCGCGGCGCTCTTGATTTGCAGATTCGTGAGCATGGGAATCAGCGCGTACACAACGGCGAACAGGAGCATCGCCAGGCCGGTCAGCAGGAAGGTGTGCGCGTGCAGCGACACGACCCATTGGGTGTTGTGGAACACCACGTTCAGGCCCACGTTGGCCTGAATCAGCCCCGCCGCGCCGCCCATGATGAACCCGAACATGGAGCCGAGGACGAACTTCAGCGGCGGCGAGAACTTGACCGGACGCGCCAGCCAGATGGTCATCAGCGTGGCGAACAGCGTCAGGCCCATGGTGAAGAACTCGCCCCAGGTGATGAACTGGCCCGACAGGAGCCGCATCCACAGCGGCTGGCTCTGATCGCCCAGCAGGTGGTGGCTCCACACGCCCAGCGATACCAGCAGGTCCACCATGATGACCGTTTTCACCACGTTCTCGCCGAAGAGTTTGCGCCCCACCAGCAACGGCACCAGCAGGTACCACACGCCCGCCGTGTACATCAGCACGTTGCCGTCGGCCACCATGTCCAGCCCCCACCAGAACCAGTTCTTGTAGATGAGCGGGTCAATGGCGGTGGGGTTCAGCGGTGATTTCAGCAGCGCCGCGATGCCGTAGACCAGAATCAGCGCACCTGCCGTGAGCAAGACGATGGCGTTGATGACGGTGTCAATGGAGCCGCGCGCCACCGCCACGATGAACACGGGCAGGCCGTTGTAGTCCAGGTTGGGAGCGGCCTTGTCCTCCTTGCCCAGCCGCTTCATCAGGCGCGAGATGCCAAAGGCCGCCCGCAGGAACGCGCCGAGACTGTAGGAGCCGGGATTGCTCTTGCTCAATACGGTGCTGAAGGTGTTGTACGAGAACAAGAGGATGTTGACCATGATGATGGCCGCGCCCACGGTGAAGGCGATGCTGCCGATGAGCGGCACGCGGTCATAGGACACGGGCAGCGGCCAGTACAGCGTGTACAGCGAGTTGAACAGACCGAAGAACCCCGCGGCCCAGCACGTCATCACGCCGACAATCTGCGCCCAGAAGTTGAAGACCAGCAGTCGCTTGTGGCGCACTTCCTTGCCCAGCAGGTGCGGCACCAGGAAGTAGAACGCGCCGAACACGAGCATGTAGGCGAAGCCGTAGATGCCCACAATGGGGTGTGCCGTGAGCATGGCGTAATACAGTTCGGCGGAGGTAACCTCGCGCCCCACCGGCCGCAGCGCCATGAGCGCCTGCTCCATCCCGTGCAGCGCGTCGGGGTCGGCCAACTGGATGCGCATGAGAATGCCCTCAAAACCGGACAGGGCCAGGAAAAGCAGGCCCACGACTGCAAATCGTAGCGTCCATTTGGTTTGCCAGTTGAGAGTCGTCATAAGTCATCGCTCCTTGTAGGATTGCCGTTGGCTGTCGGCAGTCAGCGGCCAGATGGAGTTGCAAGCCGAACGCTGATGGCTGAATGCAGGTCGCTGACCGCTAGAGCCAGCCTACGGCGTTACGCGAATCGCATTGGGAACGTACATCTCCGAATGGCGCGGGCCCGAGTATTCCGTGGAGCGGACGTCGTACACGCCTGGCGTGTCAAATCGCCACGTGATCTTATTCTCGTAGCCCGGCAGGACCTGCATCTGGAACACCATGGTGCCATCCGGGCGGAAGACGCCGAACCCGTACGTTACGTCCTTGGATGTGGCGACGAACTGCACAAACTCGTTGACCTTGACCTGGACGCCGCCCTGTGGAAGCCGAATCTGGTAGTCCTCAAACTCCACGGGAACGACGCGGTCGGGCGTCGGGCGCGCCCAAAGGAGCCATTGCTGCCAGGGGACCAGGGGCGACAACGTGATGACGTTGACGAGCACGAAGACGCCCACGAGCACAAACAGCCAGTTTCGTTCTCGCTTGTCCATCTTCACCCTCCTTTCTCCTTGACTTTCCAGGCGAAGAGCAGCATGAAGAGGATGACCAGAACCAGGAACGCCGTGTAAGCCCACCAGATGACATCCGTTGCGTACATAGCCTCCCTCCTTGCGGGTTTCTGACCGGGGCATATGTGTGCAGGGCGATGGTGCAATACGTGTCTTCAAGAGTAGTGTAACGAGGCCGCAATTCGCCGTATGTAACTTTTGTCGCAAATGGCCAACGAATTCTCGACCACGGCACCGGCGGCCGATGCCGTGAACGCAGGGGCGCGAAGGGTCTCGGCGGTGAGACGCCTCGCAGGGCTTGGCGGCAGCGGGGCTTCTCACAGCATATTGTGAGAATTCCTAACAAGGGCGCTGAAGGGTCTTGACTTTCTGCCCTACACGTACTATAATACACGTGTAGAGATCCTTCAACCCTTGTGCCTCATCTGGTCAACACTCATGGCACCTCGGCGACGCTCGGCGAGCGAAAGGAGGGTGCTGCGGCGTTTCATCCTGCGGTCATCATTCGCGCTCCGACAAGTCCCTAGGCCCTTGCGCCGTTGATTGCCGGGAGCGCCTTTGCAAGGAGTGAAAACAATGAGACTTTGGCGTGATCCACAAAAGGCCCTCGTCATGGTCGCAGCGGGGATACTCCTGCTCCTCCTGGGCTGCGGCTTCACCGGCGATGGCACGTCGCAGCGCGCCACGCCCCAGCCCACAACGCCGCCGCTGGTGGTGGCCACCGCCACGCCCCTGCCCCAGCAGGACTACGAGGCGTTGGAACTGGAAGAGCGCCTGCTGGTCAACCTGTTCCAGCGGGTGGGCCCGTCGGTCGTGCACATCCAGGTAACGACGGCGACCGGCTCCGGTTCGGGTTCGGGCTTCTTCTACGATGCCGACGGCCACATCGTTACCAACAATCACGTCGTGGAGGATGCGGAGACCATCCGCGTGGTGCTGGCCGACGGCACGACGGTGCCCGCCGAGGTGGTGGGGACCGATCCCGATGCCGACCTGGCGGTCATCGTGGTGGACGCGCCCGCGGCGCTCGTGGTGCCCGCCGAACTGGGCGATTCGGGCAAAGTCCAGGTGGGGCAATGGGCCATCGCCATCGGCAACCCGTTCGGGCTGGAACGCACGGTTACTCGCGGCATCATCAGCGCCTTGGGGAGGGTTTTTCCCCAGGAGAGCGGGTTCTCCATCGCCAACCTGATTCAGACCGATGCCGCCATCAATCCGGGCAACTCCGGCGGGCCGCTGCTGGACTTGCGGGGCCGCGTCATCGGGGTCAACACCATGATTATCTCGGAGACCGGCGCGTCGGCGGGCCTGGGGTTTGCCATTCCCGTGAACATCGTCAAGAAGGTGGTGCCCGCGCTCATCCGGGACGGCTTCTACGCGCACCCGTGGCTGGGCATCCGCGGGTACACCATCACGCCTGAACTGGTGGAGGCGCTGAGCCTGCCGGTGGACCGCGGCGCGCTGGTGGGCGAAGTAACATCCGGCGGCCCGGCCGCGAAGGCGGGGCTTCGCGGGGGGCGGCGCACCGTGCGCATCCCGGGCTACGTGGAGCCGGTGCAGGCCGGCGGCGACATCATCGTGAGCATAGACGGCACCCGCGTAACCGGCATGGATTCGCTCATCAGTTACCTGGATTTCACCGAGGCCGGGCAAGTGGTGGTGCTGGACGTGATTCGCGGGACGGAGCGGCTGTCCATCCAGGTAACCCTGGGGCAGCGTCCGCGCGACTAATGGGGAGGCTTGGCGTGAGCGACAGTCCGTCGCCTCAGGAACCTTGCTACGTCATCAGCGTTGCAGCGAAAATGGTGGGCGTGCACCCTCAGACGCTCCGCTACTACGAGAGCCTGGGGCTTATCAAGCCGTGCCGCTCGCCGGGGAACAGGCGGCTGTACTCGCCCAGCGACATTGAACGATTGCGGCAGATTCAGCGTCTTACGGATGAACTAGGCGTCAACCTTGCGGGGGTGGAAACCATCCTCTCGCTTATGGACCAGGTAGCGCGGATGAAGGCAGAGATGGAGGCTCTGCAGAGGCGCTTTGAACGCGAGATCGCCCTGCTCAAGGGCAAGTCGCAGGGTAGCGAATAGGCGGATTGGAATCGGATCATGCAGACAGGAGGACGAAATGTTTGACGAAAAGGATGTTCGTGAACTGGCTGCCTTCCATGCAGATGGAGCCGCGGTGTTGAGCCTGTACCTGAGCACAGATCCTTCCCGCCACATCAAGGACGAAACGAGATTGAACCTGAGAAGCATGCTGAAGCAAGCGGTGGCGCTGGGCGCGGCCCAGTCCGATGCAGACCGCATGGAGCGTTTCGTGGATTTGGAATACGACTGGCAAGCCAAAGGGCTGGCGATGTTCTCCTGCCAGGAGGGCGATTTCTGGCGCGCCTACCCGTTGAGCGTGCCCATCAGCAACCACGTCTTCGTGGCCGACCGGCCCTATGTGAAGCCGTTGAGCGACATCCTGGACGAGTACGGCAAGTTCGCCGTCGCTCTGATTGACCAAGAGGGGACCCGAATCGTTCTGTACCATTTGGGCGTTGTGGAGGACACGGCGGGCACATTCGGCGCCGAGTTGAAGCGGCACAAGCAGGGCGGCTGGGCGGCCCAGCGATTGCAGCGCCGCGAGGACGCCAAAGCCCACCAGAACCTCAAGGACGCCGTCGCGCTTGTCAAGGACTTCTGCAACAAGCATCAGTGCAAACGCCTCATCGTGGGCGGGCAGGACGAAACCGTGTCAAAGTTTCTGGCCATGCTGCCCAAAGCCCTCCGCGATAGCGTCATCGGCACCATGCCTATAGACATCACGGCGTCGGAGAGCGAGGCGTTGGAGCGGGCCCAGGACTTGCTGGAGCGGGCCGAGCGGGAGCGGGAGGCTTCCCTCGTGCAGCAGATGATCACAGCGGCGACCAAGGGCGGGCCGGGCGCCATCGGCCTGGCTGATACCCTGACCGCGCTGCAAGAGGAGCGCGTCCACGTCCTGCTCGTGGAGGAGGGGTTCCAGGCCACCGCGTACCGATGCGATCACTGTGGCTACATTGGGGCGCAGAAGACCAAAACGTGCGTATACTGCGGCGGGCCTATGGTTGCCGTCAAGGACGCCGTGGATGCCATCGTCCGCCGCGCCATTCAGCGAGGCGTAGAAGTGGAATTCGTGCAGGGGAACGACGATTTGAAACGCGCGGGGCAAATCGGCGCGATTCTTCGGTACTGAACCTGCACCTACGGCCGGTACACGCCGGCGAGGTGAGACTCTATGATGCGATTTGATCGGTTTACAGAGCGCGCGCAGGATGCAGCCATGCGCGCCTACGAGATTCTGCAGCGCTACGGCCACACGCAGGTGGATACCGAGCACCTGCTCCTGGCGCTGATAGAGCAGCCAGGGGGCGTCATTCCGCAAATCCTGGACAAACTGGGCGTGGACGCCGACGCGCTGAAGCAGCGCCTGGAGGCCGCGTTGCGCGCCACGCCCCGCAGCGCGGGGTTCGGCAGCACCATGGCCGGCCAGATGTTCATCACGCCGCGCCTCAAGCATGTGGTGGACACCGCCAACGAAGAAGCCAATCGCCTGAAGGATGACTACATCTCCACCGAGCACCTGTTCCTCGCCATTCTCGCCGAGCGGGGGGCGCCCGCCTCCCGCTTGCTGGAGGAGATGGGGGTTTCGCGGGATCGGGTCATGGAGGCCATTGAGCAGGTGCGGGGCGGGCAGCGCGTTACATCCCCCCAGGCCGAGACCCGCTACCGGACGCTGGAGCGGTACACGCGCGACCTGACCCAACTGGCCCGCGAAGGCAAACTGGACCCCGTCATCGGCCGGGACAAGGAGATCATGCGGGTCATGCAGATCCTGTCGCGCCGCACCAAGAACAACCCCGTGCTCATCGGCGAGGCGGGCGTGGGCAAGACCGCCATCGTGGAGGGCCTGGCGCAGAAGATCGTGCAGGACGACGTGCCCGAAATCCTCATGGGCAAGCGCGTCCTCGCCCTGGACCTGGGCGCGATGGTGGCGGGCACGCGCTTCCGCGGCGAGTTTGAGGAGCGGCTGAAGACGGCCATAGAGGAGATTCAGCGCGCCCAGGGCGAGATCATCCTCTTCATTGACGAACTGCACACCGTGGTCGGGGCAGGGGCCGCCATGGGCGCCATGGACGCGTCCAACATGCTGAAACCTGCCCTGGCCAGGGGCGAACTCCAGTGCGTGGGCGCTACGACGCTGGATGAGTACCGCCGCTACATTGAGAAAGACGCCGCCCTGGAGCGCCGCTTCGCGCCGGTGTACGTGGACGAGCCGTCGGTGGAGGAGACCATCCAGATGCTGCGGGGCGTGCGCGACCGCTACGAGGCGCATCACAAGGTGCGCTTCTCCGACGAGGCCCTGGTCGCGGCGGCGCGCCTGTCCAAACGCTACGTAACCGACCGTCACCTGCCCGACAAGGCCATTGACCTCATAGACGAGGCGGCATCCAAGTTGCGCATGGCGATTCACAGCATGCCCGCCGAACTCAAGGAGAAGCGCGCCGCCATCCACAAACTGGCGGCGGAAGAGGAAGCGGCCTGGCAGCGGCGGGACTACGAGAAGGCCGCCGTCCATCGCGCCGAACGCCTGCGGCTGGAACAGGAGTTTAACGCGGCCCGCGAAGCCTGGCAGCGCGAGAAGAACATTGACGAAGTGGTGGACGTGCAGGACATCGCCGAGGTGGTGGCCACCTGGACCGGCATCCCCGTTACGGCGCTCCTGGAGACCGAGGCCGAGCGCCTCGTCCACATGGAGGAGCGCCTCCACGAGCGCATCGTGGGCCAGGATGAGGCCATCCGCGCCGTGTCCAACGCCATTCGGCGGGCGCGGTCCGGCCTGAAAGACCCCCGCCGCCCCATCGGCTCGTTCATCTTCCTCGGCTCGTCGGGCGTCGGCAAGACTGAATTGGCCAAGGCGCTGGCCTGGTTCCTGTTTGACGACGAAGAGGCCCTCGTCCGCGTGGACATGAGCGAATACCGCGAGCGGCACACCGTCTCCCGCCTCATCGGCGCGCCGCCCGGCTATGTGGGCTACGAGGAGGGCGGACAACTGACCGAAGCCGTCCGCCGCAGGCCCTACCAGGTGGTGCTCTTTGACGAGATAGAGAAGGCCCACCCCGAGGTCTGGAACGCCCTGCTGCAAATCCTGGAGGATGGCCGCTTGACCGATGGCCAGGGCCACACGGTGGACTTCCGCAATACGGTGGTCATCATGACCTCCAACATCGGCACGCAGTACACGCGCAAGGGCGGCACCCTGGGCTTCCGCGCGGGCGATGCGCGGGACGCCGAGGAGCGCGCCGCGCATGAGGCCATTGAGCGCGGCCTGCGCGAGACCTTCCGCCCCGAGTTTCTGAACCGCGTGGACGAGATTATCATCTTCCACACCCTGACTCTGGACCAGGTCAAGCAGATCGTTGACCTCCAAATGCGGGAGATCCGCGAGCGGCTGCGGGAGCAGGGCGTGGAGGTGGAACTGACCGAAGCTGCACGCGACTGGCTTGCGCGGGAGGGCTACGACCCCAACTTCGGCGCGCGCCCACTGCGCCGCGCGCTGCAGAAGCATGTGGAGAACGCCCTCGCCTTGCGCCTGCTGAGCGGCGAGTTCCATGAAGGCGATGTCATCATCGTGGACGCGGCGGACGCGGGCATCCGCTTCTACCGCAAGCAGAGCGTGGAACTGCCGTCCGATTCCGTCGCCGCGACTTCGTGAGCGGGCGTGCATGGCCGAGGGCGCGAACGACATCGTGCAACTGGACGGCTCCCACGGCGAGGGGGGAGGCCAAATTCTGCGCACGGCCCTGTCGCTGGCCGTGGCGCTGGGGCGACCCTTCCGCATCAGCAGGATTCGGGCAGGACGGGCCAAACCGGGCCTGCGCCCGCAGCATCTGGTTGCCGTGCGGGCCGCGGCGGCCATCTCCGGCGCGACGGTGGAGGGAGACCACATCGGCTCGCAGGACCTGCTGTTTGCGCCAGGGCACAAGCCCCGCGCGGGCGAATTCACCTTTGACGTGGGCGCGACGGAGGCCGGGGGAAGCGCCGGGGCCGTGTCGTTGGTGTTCCAGGCGCTCTTCCTGCCCCTTTCGCTGGCCGAGGGGGCGTGTCGCCTGACGCTGGTGGGCGGGACTCACGTTCCGTGGAGCCCGCCGTTCCACTACCTGGCGCACGTGTACCTGCCGGCGGTGGCCGCGCTGGGGTATGAGGCCGACCTGGCGCTGGAACGCTGGGGCTGGTACCCGAAGGGCGGCGGGGTTGTGCGGGCGGAGGTTCGGCCCCGCGCACGCAACGCCGCGCAGCCCGTGGACTGGACACGGCGAGGGCGCATCGTCCGCGTGTGGGGCATCAGCGCCGCGTCCAACCTGCCCGAACACATCGTCCAGCGGCAGAAGGCGCAGGCGGTGGAGACGCTGCGAAAGGCCGGCCTTCGCGCCGCGATAGAGGAGGTGGAAGGGCCGGCGGCGGGCTTCGGCACCGTGGTTTTCCTCGTCGCCCAGTACGAGCGCGGCATCGGCGGGTTCACAGCCTACGGGGCGCTGCGGAAACCGGCGGAGCGCGTCGCCGAGGAGGCTGCCCGCGACCTGGTGCGGTTTCACCAGACGAGGGCCGCTGTGGACGCGCACCTGGCCGACCAGTTGCTGTTGCCTGCGGTCATGGCTGGCGAAGACGTGGCGTTCACCACGCCGGAGGCCACCGAGCACCTGCGCGCCAACGCCTGGGTCATAGAGCAGTTTCTCGGCCCGCGGGTGGCGATTGAACCTCACGCGACCGGCGCGCTGGTTCGCGTGCGCGGCGCCGCGCGAGGCTAAAGCCCCCGCGCCGAGGGTGTGGAGCATCCCCGGTTCCCTCGCCCGCTGGGAGAGGGTTAGGGTGAGGGGCGAGATTCTTCGCCCTGCGCCGCTCAGAATGACGGTTGTGGGGGCGTGGCGGCGCGGGGCTAAAGCCCCCGCGCTGAGGGTGTGGAGCACCCCCGGTTCCCTCGCCCGCCGGGCGGGAGAGGGTTAGGGTGCGGCCGCGCGGGGCTGAAGCCGCCGCGCTGAGGGTGTGGAGCAAATTGGCAATTTGCTCCACGGGCGCAGGGCCAAACCGCTGCGCTTGGCGGTTCCGCTGCTGTCATTCTGAGGCGCGAAGCGCCGAAGAATCTCACGTCGGCGGGCGCTCCTCACCCCGCGCCTGCGGCCTGGCAACGAGGGGGCGGGGTCGGCCGAGAGCACGAACACTCATACGGAGACGACATGTTTGAACTCATCTTCCTGGGAACGTCAGCGTCTGCGCCATCGCTCAAGCGGGGCCTCTCCTCGGCCATGGTACTCCACAAGGAGTACCGCTTCCTGATAGACTGCGGCGAGGGCACCCAGCGGCAACTGCTCAAGAGCGGCCTGGGCTTCAAGCGCATGGATCGCATCCTGATCACCCACGGGCATCTGGATCACATCCTCGGCCTGGGCGGGCTCATGTCCACCTTCGCCCGGTGGGAGTCCATAGACCGCGTGGAGATTCTGGGCGGGGCGTGGGCGCTGGAGCGGGTGCGCGCGCTGATGAACGTGGTCTTCGGCGAAGGCATCCCGCCCATTGACATCGTGTACACGGAACTTGAGCCCGGCATCGTGCTGCAAGATGACTCCTTCGCGCTCATTGCCTTTCCCGTGCAGCACCGAGGGCCCGGGTGTTTCGGCTTCACATTCTACGAGAAGGAGAAGCGACCGTTCCTGGTGGACCGCGCCGAGGCGCTGGGCGTTCCCGCAGGCCCGGAGCGGGCGCGGCTGGTGCGCGGCGAAGCGGTGCGCCTATCCGACGGGCGCATCGTTACCCCCGACGACGTGTTGGGCGACCCCATCGGCGGGGCCAAACTGGTCTTCGTCGGCGACGCGGGCAGCACCGAGGGGCTGGCGAGCGTGGCCCGGCACGCCGACGCGCTGGTGATTGAGGCCACCTACACCGAGGAAGAGGCCGACATGGCGCGCAAGTTCGGCCACCTCACGGCGGCGCAGGCGGCGCGCCTGGCCGCGGAGGCCAACGTGCGCCTGCTCATCCTCACCCACATCTCGCGGCGCTACTCGGAGCGGCAGATACTGGACGAGGCCGCGCGCATCTTCCCCAACACGGTTGTGGCCAACGACTTTGACGCGTTCCGCATCGTCAAGCGGGAGGTGCAAATCCGGTCGGGCGAGCCAGGAGCCGAAGCGCGCGCTACGGGCTGACCCTGCGCCACACGAGCACGCCCAGCGCCGCCAGAATCAGCGCCGCCGATGAGCATATCGGCGTGGACGATGGTTCCTCCTGCGGGCGCGGGGTCGGCAGGACAGGCGGCGTGGTGGGCGCGGGCGTGGGCTGCGGGGGCGCGCCGATGGCTTCCCGCCAGCGTGCGTCCAGTTCGTCAACCCCGAAGCCGTACACTTCCCGCAGCGCGTCCTCCTGGTACACGCCCTTCTTGAACGTGCGCAGGAGCAGGTCCATCTTGTCGGTGCCGTAGGTGTCTATGAGATACTTCACCACGGAGTAGCACTCGCCGTAGAACAGGTCCACCTGCGTCGGGTCGCCGGTGTAGGCCGACAGCGACCGCACTGAGATGAGCGTGTTGGTGCGAATCGCGCGGTCCAGGTCTGCCTGATTCTCGCCGCGCAGGTCCCCCTCGGCGTACATGGCCAGGCCTTCGTCCAGCCACGTGGGCAGGCCGCCCAGCGGGTTGTCGGTGTACGCGCCGATGACGATGTGGCTCAACTCGTGGGCGATGGTGCGGTCGGCGTCGGCGGCCGTGGACAGGATGACGATGGTATCCCCGCCCATGGCCATGCCCAGGGTGATGGTGGCGATGTCGTACCCCTCGCTGCGCGACGAGATGGCGAGGCTCATGTCGGACTTGCTGCGGTACAGGAACACGCGGATGGGCTTCTGGAGTTCCACGCCTGTGCCCGCCTGAAGCCGTTCCAGGGCTGCTTTCGCACCGGCCATGATCTTATCGGCCTCGCGTTGGCTGTCGCCGTACCAATGGAAGATGAGGTTGCCTTCCTGCTGCTGCTTCCAGTTGAAGCGATTGTCCGCGTAGGTTACGGTTGCCTGCTCCGTCTCCAGAACCCGCCCGTCGGCAAGTTCTGCCCGCCACCAGTATGTGATGACCCGGCCGGGAGGGATGTCGCCGGGCGTCAGTTCCCACGTCCACTCGGCGTTGATGCGCGTGCCCGTATCCTCCAGGTTGACGCGGTTGCGGGCGCGCTCGCCCTCCAGTTGGTAGAACAGGTGCAGCGCCTGCACGGGCGAATCCGTCTGCGCCTGGAGGGCGAAGGTGATGGCCGCGCCGAATTCCGCCCGGGCGCTGAGGCGGCTACCCGGCCACGGCTCCTGCGCCTGCGCCGTCGCTGCTAGGACGATGGCCAGGAGCAGAAGGGCGACGGCGAGGAGGCTAACCCTTCCCGCCCTTGCCCACGGTGTCCAGCGAGACCTTTGTGATGTCCAGTCGCTCAGGGGGCGTGTCAATGTGCTTGTCTCCTTCATCAATCATCATGACGGGGATGTTGTCCACAATGGGGTACTTTCGGCGACAGTCGGGGTTGGGGCACACCAGCCACGCGTCGCCGAACAGTGTTACCTTCGTGCGGCAGTGTGGGCAAACGAGAATGTCCAACAACTCGGAATCCACAGGCATCTCCACTCGCTCCGGAACCAAGTATCGCTATCTTCGCAATTCTGCGTAATGTTGCCATGCCTTGTAGGCGCAGGTCTTGTAGGGGCAGGTCTCAGACCTGCCCCTACAGGGCCCTGTGCCTTTCTGCGGTGCAAGGCCATTATAT
>JBBIHX010000081.1:0-7458 GCA_037446815.1 Caldilineae bacterium
CAGAAGATCACGGGGCAGAAGCGCCTGCTGGACGAGTGAGGCAGCAGCGGGGGCGGAGTCGGGTTCGTCTTGCGTGGTCAGCCCGCGCGTTGCCTCTCCCTATGTCATGCTGAGCCGAACGCGAAGCCTGTCGGTTACCGAGATTCTTCGCGGCTTCGCCGCTCAGAATGACAGTTCGCACATTTTTGGTCATCGGTGGCCAAGTGCGTATAATGCAGCCTTGTGCCCGGCGGGTCTCCGGACGTCGCCGGGCTGATTTCTGGGCGCTATCCGCCTGCAACGAGGCTGCGAGCAGTATGGGAATCGCGAACACCGTGTATCTGGCTATCATCGTGCTTGCGCTCGGGGGCGTAGCCGTGGGGCGCTACCCGTGGCTGCGCATGAACCGCGCAACCATCGCGCTGGTGGGCGCGGTTGTCCTCATCGCGTTTGGGGCGATGTCCCTGGACGAGGCCTACGCGATGCTGGACATGAACACGTTGGCTCTCTTGTTCGGAGTCATGATTCTCAATGTCAACCTGATGCTGGCGGGGTTCTTCCGTCTGGTGGGGAGTCTCGTGGTGCGGGTGGCACGGTCGCCACGGCAGTTGCTGGCCATCATCATCGGCGTGTCGGGAGTGCTGTCGGCGCTATTCCTCAACGATACGATCGTCCTGATGTTCACGCCGCTTGTGCTGGGCATCACCCAGGGCCTGCGGCGCAATCCGATTCCGTACCTCATCGGCCTGGCGACGGCGGCGAATATCGGGTCGGTGGCGACGATCACCGGCAATCCCCAGAACATGATCATCGGCGTGGCGTCGGGCATACCGTACCTGCGGTTTGCCGGCTACCTGACACCGGTTGCGCTGTTGGGCATGGCGGCGGCCTGGGCGATTCTGGTGATGGTGTACCGTGAGGAGTTCCGCGACCGGACGCTGCCGCCGGATGGCAACGGGCCTGTGGAGTTCTACCGGCCTCTGTTGGTGAAGGGGCTGGTGGCGACGGGCGTGATGGTGGTTGGCCTGGCCGCGGGCGCGCCGATTCCCCTGGCGGCGTTGCTGGCGGCGGCGCTGCTGCTCATCACGCGGCGGGTGGAACCGCAGCGGGTTTTCGGCGAGGTGGACTGGGCGCTGCTGGTGTTTTTCTCGGGCTTGTTCATGATCACGGGCGCGTTAGAGAAGATAGGCGTGGCAGAGCGGCTGTTCGCTGTGGCACGACCTCTGGCGGAGGCGGGGGGCGCGTCGCTGGCGGCGGTGGGCGTGGTGCTGAGCAACCTGGTGTCCAACGTCCCGGCGGTGCTCCTGTTCCGGCCCATCGTCCCGCAGTTCGCCGACCCGCAGGCGGCGTGGCTTACCCTGGCCATGTCCACGACGCTGGCCGGCAACCTGACGCTCCTGGGGTCGGTGGCGAACCTCATCATGGCGGAGATGGCGCGCGAGCGGGGCGTGCACGTTTCGTTCGGGGAGTATCTGAAGGCAGGCGTGCCCATCACCCTGGCGACGCTGACGATTGGCGTCGTGTGGCTGGGGGTGGTGGGGTAGGGGTGCCTGCGCCTCATGGCGTCTTCGGGTGGGACACGGAATTGGCCGCGGGTACCGTCGCGTTAAGATTCTCCAGCCATCCGAAGCCGGGCTTGTCGCTGATGACCGAGAGGAAGTAGAACTCGCGGATGGGGATCACAGTGATGGCAGCAGGCGGCACCGCGAAGTCCTGGCTGGTGATGGAGAGCGAGCCGTCCGCGTCGGCGAAGCGGGTGAGGGCAACCCGCCTTAACTGGGCCGCGCCGATGTCCAGATTGAGGGCCAGCGCGTCTTCGGCATTGCTCCAAAACGCTATAATGTCCTCATTTCCCCGCGTGAAGAGTTTGTACACCAGGCCTGAGTAGTCGGCGCCCATCAGGGGCGCATCCCACCGATAGACCGGCGTAGCGCCCGACAGGTGCTTGACCAGCAGGTTGTAGGCGGCGGGGTCTGCGGGCGCGAAGATGAACTCGGTGCCGATGACGCGCTGGTGGGCGTTGATGGCGCCGATGCGAAGCCCTGCGAGCGCCTCGCGGGCAGGCGTGGTCGTCGGGTCGGCATCGTGGAAACCGGCGTGCAATTCGGTGTCAAACAGGTAGAAACGGTCAAGCACGCCCAGCGCGAGCGCGTCGCTGAGGAACCCGCTGGAGTCAATGCGCTCATCTAGCGTCTGCCAGGCCTGTCGTGCAGGAATCAGTCTGCCTAGCGGCGTGGTGTAGTCGTCCAGTGGCGGGGCCGTCTCGCAACCGTCGGGCAGCGAGTAGGGGTTGGCTGGGTCTTGGAAGTACGCGCAACTGTCGGGTGGATCGGGCAGCCAGTTGGGGTAGAAATACGGGAACTGGTGAAAGCCGATCGCTACGTTGTCGTTGTCCAGCAGGCCGCGTGAGATCATGTACTCGGTGGTAGCGGTCAGATCGTGGTCGCGCGATGCCGTTATCTCCAGCGCGCCGGTGATGAGCAGGGCATAGGGGTTTGCGGCGGCCATTTCGCGCGCCGCGGCGTCGGATGCCGTGAACAACAAATCTCCGTATGCCGCAACGAACTCGGGCGAGTTTGGCCCCGCCACGCATGGGGGCTGGTTGGGGCCGCACGTGGCATTGCAATCGCTCATGTCGGGCGGGGTAGTGCACGGGCACAGATAGAACTCGGCGGCAGGCTCGTTGCCCATCTCCACGAAGCGCAGGTCGGGGGCGTAGCGCGCGACCTGCTGGTACATGTTGTCGCGGAATTGCCGCAGAACGAACCCATTTCGCACATCGTAGAACCCTCTGGAACCGTCGGGGTTGGTGTATTGGGGGCACGTCATCCATCCAAAGTTGCCGTCCAGCACGCCAGTGAACAGGGGCGAGTAGTCGCGCACGTCCGGCGGCAGGCCGAAGAGCCAGTCCAAGTCGTCCCAGATGTACTGCCCAGGCGCGTGTTGGATGCCGCCCCATCCGCCTGCGCCGCGCACGAACTGGACCGCGTACCGCTGAGCCAACATGCCTTGCCGCAGGGCGCGCTCCGCTTGTTCGGGAACGAGCACGCGCTGCACGGGATGGCAGTTGCAGGAGTCCAGTTGCTTGGCGCACGCGACGTCGCGGGTGGTGCCCGGCGGGTCGCCCGGCGTGGTCGGGCACGATGCGCACGCAGGGCCCCAGATGGCGAGAAATGGCACGGGAATGCCGACATAGGCTGGAGTGTCGGGGTGGATGCTGAACAGCGGAGTCCGGGGCTGGATGGATGGGGATAACGTGAGTGTGGCGGCTACTCGGTCGTTGCCCGCGACGAACACGAGGGTCAAGGGGTGCGGGCGCATCCGCAGGGTCTGCAGCATCAGTTCGCCTGTGGCAGACACGACCATGCCGGCGGAGATGGTCGCGGCGTCCGTCGGGGAGAGCCTGGCGGCATCGTTGACGTAGGTGTGCATGAGGCTTTGGAAGCGCACCTCAATAGGGCGATGATAGCTGCGCACCTCAATCGGCAGGTAGGCAACGTGTCCCACCGTGAGCGGAACGGTCGCCGGGACCGAGATGAATGACAGCCCACCTGGCCCATCGGATAGGACAATGGCGCCGGGCGACGTCGGCGTGGGTGTGGGTGTGGGAGTGGGATGAAGGCCGGTCCAGCGTATCATGGCCACGGGTAGACGGATATGTTTAGGCGTGCTCTGCCGGGCCGGACGACCGGCGAGCCGCGAGGTGAATTGCGGAACGGCCAGCAACACCCCCGCGGTCAGTACAATCACGATTGCTGTCAGGATCGCGGCTCGCTTCATGGGACGCCTCCCGTGCAGGGACACCGAGACCGTCTCGGCATCCGTGCTTTCGGTGTCAGCATAGCGGCGATATGTTAGCGGGCAAGTGGGAAGATGTAAAACGTTTGTAAGAAGCGACATACGCCCGGCATAGGGGCAAACACAGAGCAGGCACGCCGTTGCATGTGCGGAGGGCGAGGGTGAGATGTATCTGAGACCCCAAGGGTGTTCAAAACCCTTGGGGTCTCTTCCGCATCTACCGAGGATGGCGGGGTGAAGGCGGGGAGCGGATGTCTCCCTGCGGATGCCAGGCCCTATAGCGCCGCCTCTTTGCGCAGCAGGTCGGCCTTGTCGGTGCGCTCCCAGGGCAGGTCTAGGTCGTCGCGCCCGAAGGCCCCGTAAGCCGCCGTCGGCTTGTAGATGGGGCGGCGCAGGTCAAAGTCGCGGATGATGGCGGCTGGCCGCAGGTCAAAGTGCTTCTTGACCAGTTCCACAATCTTGTCGTCGGGGATGTGGGCCGTGCCGAAGGTCTCCACCATCAGCGACAGGGGTCGGGCGACGCCGATGGCGTAGGACACCTGAATCTCCACGCGGTCGGCCAGGCCCGCGGCGACGATGTTTTTGGCGATGTAACGCGCCGCATAGGCCCCGGAGCGGTCCACCTTGGTGGGGTCCTTGCCCGAGAAGCAGCCGCCACCGTGCCGCACGACGCCGCCGTAGGTGTCCACGATGATCTTTCGGCCCGTGAGGCCGGAGTCGCCCATGGGGCCGCCGATGACGAATCGCCCGGTGGGGTTGATGTAGTACTTGGTGGCGCCGTCCAGCAACTCGGCGGGGATGACGGCCCGAATCACGTGCTGCATGATGCCCGCTTCCACTTCGTCATGGGTAACCGAAGGATCGTGCTGGGCTGAGACGACAACGGTGTCCACCCGCTTGGGCTTGCCGAAGGCGTACTCCACGGTAACCTGCGACTTGCCATCGGGCCGCAGCCAGGGCAGGATTTTGGCCTTGCGAACTTCGGCCAGGCGGCGGCAGAGGCGGTGCGCCAGCGAGATGGTCAGGGGCATGTACTCGGGCGTCTCGTTGCAGGCGAAGCCGATCATCATGCCCTGGTCGCCGGCGCCGATGGCCTCTATCTCCTCGTCGGTCATCTCGCCCTTTTTGGCTTCCAGCGCCTTGTCCACGCCCAGGGCGATGTCCTTGGACTGCTCCTTGACGGAGACGATGACGCCGCAGGTGTCGGCATCAAACCCGTACTTGGCGCGGGTGTAGCCAATGTCGCGGATGGTGTTGCGGGCGATCTCGGCCATGTCCACGCGGGCCGATGTGGTGATTTCGCCCATGATGACGACGAGGCCGGTGGTGGCGCTGCACTCGCAGGCCACGCGGGCGTCGGGGTCTTGGGCCAGGATGGCGTCCAGGATCGCGTCGGAAATCTGGTCGCAGACCTTGTCGGGATGGCCTTCGGTTACCGATTCGGATGTCAGGTACAGTTTGGCCGAAGTGGCGAACGTGGTACTCATGGATTGTGCTCCTTTCTGAATGTGATTTCAGGTCTGTTCGTTTGGATGGCTCACCGCAGAGTCGGAGAGGGAACATCGGGTACCCTCTGTGCTCTCTGTGCTCTCGGCGGTGAAAGCCCGCCGGTTTTGGCAAAAAGAAAACTCCCTCAAGATGAGAGAGTTTCAAGGCACCTCTCATCTTTCAGACTCGCTCGGTGCGGTCTGCCGGAATTGGCACCATGAACGGGGTCATCGCCCCCGACGGGCCGCGACCCGCCGTTCTGGTTGCCGGGGTTTCACAGGGCCGGTCCCTCCACCCCTCTGGATGAGCGTCCAGTCATATTCGGTTGTGCGGGGATAATAGCACAGGGCGGCGGGTTTGTCAAAAAACCGAACGTGCCGAGTCGGTCTCATCTTGTGTTGGTGAACCGTAGGCGCACTGTCCTCGTGTGTCGTTGCGAGCGAAGCGAAGCAACCCCACGCTCCAGGGATTGCTTCGGGCGCTCCGCGCCCTCGCAATGACAAACACCAACAGACTTTGGAACCGAATCAACGTGCCTTTTTTCACCGCCGGGGCGCCCACGCCCGCCCGACGCTAAAGCATCGGGTCGGGTGGGCGTGGCATCTTCTCCCTTAGCGCGGGGGTTTAGCCCCGCGCGGGGCCTGCATCATCCACAAATAACACGCATTGGCACGAATAGGGGGTGGGGCGGGGTGTCTACACCCGCCCGAGGCTGAAGTCTCGGGCTAAGGCGGCGAGGACGTGCGGGCCGGAGGTGGTAGGAACGGCGGCGCGGCCGATTTCCCTTCCCGTGCAGGGCGTGGTACAATAGGCATGCTGTCACGATGCGCAGAGATGTGAGGGGTGCCAGCGGGCTCCCCTCGTTTTGTTCTCCCTGCGGCACATGGCCCTTACTTCTGGGGAGCGGAGCGACGAGGCCGCCGCTGCAGGAAGGCCCAATAATTCAGTGAGGAGCAAACCGATGAAAAGCAGAACCCTGACGCTAGCCCTCGCCGTCGTGTTCGCGCTGCTGCTGGCGGCGTGTGGCGGCAAGGCGACCCCCACCGCAACCCCTGTCCCCACGCCCACCGACACGCCGACTCCCGAGCCGTCGCCTACCGTGGGGGGCGTGGACGTGGCGATGACGCTGATTACGCAGCCTTCCGGCCCCAGCGTGGCCCTTGTCAACGGCGTTGCCATCTCGGCGGACCTGTACCTGGGCGAACTGGAGCGGCAACTCATCTACATCACCGAGCAGTACGGCCTGGACTGGAACGATCCCCAGATTCAAGTCTATCTGCCTCAGGTTGAGCAGCAGACGTACTGGCAACTCATCAACCTGGAGTTGGCGCGCCAACTGGCACGCGCGGAGGGAATCGTCATCAGCGACGACGCCCTCGCCCAGGAGATTGAGACCACGCGCCAGTCCATCCTGTCCAGCGGCACGTACACCGACTGGGACAACTTCCTGGCCGTGAACAAGATCACCGACGCGTACTTCCGCGACCGCATCCGTGATTCCATGATTGTGGACGAACTGGTGAAGCGGCACGGCGGCCCCACCGAGGCCGAGCAGGTGCACGCGCAGCACATCCTGGTGGCCGACGAGGAGACCGCTCGCAAGGTGCTGGACGAACTGAAGGCGGGCAAGACGTTTGAGGAACTGGCTGCGGCCTACTCGCAGGACACCGGCTCCAAGGACACCGGCGGAGACCTGGGTTGGTTCCCGCGCGGGGTGATGGTTGCCGCGTTTGAGGAAGCGGCGTTCTCGCTGGCCGTGGGCGAAGTGAGCGAGCCGGTACAGACGGATTTCGGCTATCACATCATCAAGGTGCTGGGCAAGGAGGTGCGGCCGCTGGAGGCCGAGATGCTCCAGCAGATGCAGGAGCAGGCTTTCAGCGAGTGGTTCTCGGCCCAGCGCGACCAGGCGCAGATTCAGGAGCAGATGACCTGGGAGTAGTCGCAGGGCGCGGGAGGCGCGCGGGGTCGCCCACGGAGTTCACCCATGGGTTCCCGAACGCCGGGGGTGAGGTGCCTCGGCCTGCCCGAGGTTGAAGCCTCGGGCTAAGGGGGCGCGGACTGCGGGCTGGGCTGCCGTAGCGCGGGGGTTTGGCCCCGCGGGATATGGAGTCGCCCGCGGACCGCACCCATCGGTCCCTGTTGCCGCCCGCGGAGAAGGGAAGACCGAAGGCCGGGAGTGAGATGCGCGGGGAG
>JBBIHX010000081.1:7558-12112 GCA_037446815.1 Caldilineae bacterium
GTTGCCGCCCGCGGAGAAGGGAAGACCGAAGGCCGGGAGTGAGATGCGCGGGGAGGCGCGTGGGAGCGCGGGCGGCCTACACATGCCCGCGATGGTGGCGCTGATTTTGTGGCCGACGCGTTGCAGCGACGGGACGCCGAACGCCGTCGCGCAGAAGAGGAGGTCCGTCGGATGAAGGACTTCAGCGAAGGGTTGATACAGAGCATGATGGAAGGCGTGATGACCGATAACATGGAGGGATACTTCACCTTCGCCAACGAGGCAGCGGCGGCCATCTTGGGCTACGATTCGCCGGCGGAGTTGGTGGGGCAGCATTGGACGGCCATCATCGCGCCCGACTGCCACGACATCATCCGCGCGGCCAACGAGCGCCGAAGCCACGGCGTTCGCGACCGCTACGAGGTGGACCTCATTCGCAAGGACGGACGGCGCATCACCGTGGAGGTAACCGGCGGCCCCCGCATGGAAGGCGGCGAGCAGGTGGGCACAACGTCCGTGTTCAGCGATATCACCGAGCGCAAACTGCTGGAGCAACTCCTCTGGCAGACCAAGGTGGTGGTGGAGCATAGTCCCGTGGCGCTGTTTCGGTGTCATGCCACGGGCGATTGTCGGATGGAGTTCGTGTCCGAGAACATCGGCCGGTTTGGGTACACGCGGGAGCAGATTCTCGGCGGGGCGCTGTCGCTGTACGCGCTCATCCACCCCGAGGACCGCGAGCGCGTGGCCGACGAACTGGCCCGGCGCGTGGCTGCGGGCGAGGATGCCTTCCAGTTGACCTTCCGCACCCAGGCGCGAGATGGAACCGTCGTCTGGACGGAGAGTTACACCGAGGCGGTGCGCGCGGCCGACGGCACCGTGTTGCACTTTCAGGGGGCTTGGCTGGACATCACGGACCGCAAGCAATTGGAAGAGCGACTCCTCCAGGCGCAGAAGATGGAGGCCATCGGGCGATTGGCCGGCGGCGTGGCGCACGACTTCAACAACCTGTTGACCGCCATCTCGGGCTACGCCAACTTCGCCCTGGAGACGGTGGGAGAGAAGCACCGGGCGGCGGGCGACCTACACGGCATCCTGGACGCGGCATCCCGTGCAGCCGACCTTACCCGACAACTCCTTGCCTTCTCGCGCAAGCAGATTTTTGAGTTGAAGGCCGTGGATTTGAACGCGCTCATCCAGGGCATGGGCAAGATGCTGCGGCGGCTTATCGGCGAGGACATTGACCTGGCCATCGTGCCCGGCGCGAACCCCGCGACCACCCGCGCCGACGCCGCGCAGATAGAGCAGGTGCTGGTGAATCTGGCGGTGAATGCCCGCGACGCCATGCCCGACGGAGGCACGCTGACCATTGAGACGAGCAACGTAACCCTGGATGACGCCTATGTGCGCACCCATCCGGGAGCCGTGGCGGGCGACTATGTCCTCGTCGCCGTTACGGACACGGGCGTGGGCATGAGCGAGGAGGTCAAATCACGCATCTTTGAGCCGTTCTTTACGACCAAGGAGCCGGGGAAGGGCACCGGACTGGGCTTGTCCACGGTGTTCGGCATTGTGAAGCAGCACGAGGGCAACATCTACGTGTACAGCGAGCCGGGCGTGGGCACCACGTTCAAGGTGTACCTGAAGCAGGCGATGGAGTCGGCCCAGGCGCAGGCAGAGCGAGCCGAAGAGCAGCGGGTTGTGGGCGGGACGGAGACGATCCTGCTGACCGAAGATGATGCGGCGGTGCGACAGATGGCAGCGCGCATCCTGCGAGGGCTGGGGTATACGGTGCTGGAGGCGGCCAATGGCGCAGAGGCGTTGCAGGCGGCGCGGAAGCACGGCGGCCGCATTGACCTGCTGATTACCGACGTGGTGATGCCGCGCATGAACGGGCGGGAACTGGCCCAGCGGCTGGCGGAGATCTGCCCGGATGTGAAGACGCTGTACGTGTCCGGCTACACGGAGAATGCCATCGCGCATAACCACATCTTGGACGACGGCGCTCACTTCTTGCAGAAGCCGTTTGCACGGCGCGCGCTGGCGCAGAAGGTGCGCCAGGTGCTGGACGCGTAGAGGATTGGGGGCGCGGGGAGCATGGAACGCACCATCGTGCTTCAGGCGGAGCGCGGGGGCGTGCGCGTGGACAAATACGTGGCCGAGGCGGTGCCTGACCTGTCGCGGGCGGCGGCTCAGCACCTGATAGACGAGGGCCGCATCCGCGTGAACGGGGCGGTCGTCAAGGCGTCGTACCGCCTGGAGCCGGGCGACACCATCGCCGTGGAAATCCCCCCGCCAGTGGAGGTGAGCCTCGCGCCGGAAGCCATTCCCCTGGACATTGTGTACGAAGACCCCGATATCCTGGTGGTGAACAAGCCCGCAGGGATGGTGGTGCACCCCGGGTTCGGACACGCCGGCGGGACGCTGGTCAACGCGGTGCTGGCCCACTGCCCGGACCTGGCGGGCGTGGGCGGCGAGTTGCGCCCGGGCATCGTGCATCGGCTGGACAAGGACACGTCAGGCCTCATCGTCGTGGCGAAAGGCGACGCGGCTCTGCGCGACCTCCAGGCGCAGTTCCAGGGGCGCGAGGTGCAGAAGGCGTACCTGGCGCTGGTGGAGGGGCATGTGTCGCCGGCCACGGGCCTGATTGACGCGCCCATCGGGCGGGACCCGCGGGCGCGCAAGAAGATGGCCGTGGTGCCGCGCGGCGGACGCGAGGCCCAGACCGAGTACCGCGCGCTGGAGTTCTACGATGCCCATACGCTGGTGGAGGCGCACCCGCTCACGGGCCGCACCCACCAGATTCGCATCCACATGGCCTTTATCGGCCACCCCATCGTCGGCGATCCCGTGTACGGGTTCCGCAAGCAGCGGGCGCAGGCGCCGCGGCTGTTTCTGCACGCGGCGCGGCTGGGATTCCGTCTGCCCTCCACGGGCGAGTGGCGCGAGTTTCAGGCTCCGCTGCCCGACGACTTGGCGGCCGTGTTGGCGCGCCTGCGGCGAGATTGACGGCAGCCGCGAATGCAGGCGGAGTCTACAGGCGATCCGCGAATCGCCCGTAGCCTCCGTGCGCATCCCGCCGGCGGCGCCTGGCGTCTACAGCCCGTACTGCGCCCTGACCAGCGGGGCCAGGCCCAGTTTCTCCAGCGTCTTCATCGGCGCGAGCATCGTTACCGTAACGACGCCCGGGAGCCGCCCGATTTCCACCGCGCCGGTCAGCGTTACGCGGTTGAGCACCTCGTCCTTGGACATGCCCAGCAGGTCGGCCATGCGGGCCACGCCGTTGTCCGCCGCTTCGTTGAGGTTTGCGCCGGAGCCGACCATCTGGATGGGCGCGGCTTCCTCCAGGGCGTGTTGGCCGAAGCGTGCGGCGAGCGCCTTCGCGGCGGCCTTCTCGCGGGCCTTGTGCGGGCGGGCCAGGTAGGGGAGGTCCTCCGCGGGCGGCAGCAGGATAGGCCCGCCGATTTTCAGCCCCTTGAGCAGGTGCACGTCCACGGAGACCCGCGCCGACACGTCGGTGGTGTGGCCCGCGATCTCGCCATCGCCCTGCATGGCGTGGGCGTCGCCCATGTAGACGCCGCCGCCGTCCACCTTGACGGGGCAGATGAGCACGGCGCCGGCGCGCACGGAGTCAATATCCAGGTGGCCGTCGGTGCGGTGCTCCAACTGCTCCTTGGCGATGCCGTACTTGTGGGGCGCGCCGATGAGGAACTGGCCGAAGTCGCCCGCGTTGTGCGAGTCGGGCATGTCAATGGCGGGCGTCGTGCCGATGTTGCCCAGGAAGGGACGCATGCGCGTGGCCACGCCCGCGATGTCGGCAGGGCACAGGGCCACCACCGGATGCTGCTCGGACTTCTTGGGCAGGGCCATCAGTTTGGCGGCTTCCTCGGCCAGGCGCTTGGCCACGTCGGGGCCGACGGTAACACCCACCTTCTTCGCGCCATCCAGCACGATGGTGTAGCCGTTGGCGAAGTGGAAGGGGCTGACCTCGGCTCCGCACACGGCGCAGTGAATGGCCTCGGCGCCCACGCCGACGACTTTGGTGGGCGGGCTTTCGGTGCCGCACTGGGGGCAGACCCGCGCCACGAACGGGTCGCCCACATAGCGCCCTTCCACCACCGTCATGGTGCCCGATGAGGTAACGACGGAGGTTACACGGATGCGGCGGATGTGAATGGCGATGGCGTCGCCCACTTTCGCGCCCTCAACGGCGACGGGCGTGGTTACCTCGTGCCCGCCGTGGAACGAGGGGGTGATCATGGGCCCCCAGCAGCCAGGGGCGGTGTCGGCGATGATGCGCCCGCCGTCGGCGACGGGGCCGATCATGGAGATGCTCGGCCCAACGATGCCGCCTGTGAAGGTGCCCACGCGAACCGACTTTTTCGCTTTGCTTGCCATAGCCCACTCCTTTCTGACGCTGCGGATGCCCCAGGGTTAGCGCCATGGGGCGACGGACTGCCGGAGTTCCAGCGTTGGAACTTGCACATAGTGTAGCATGGGACTGGTGGGGTGTCAATGGGGATGGCAGGCTGGATTCGGCTCCAAAGTCTGTTGGCATCTACCGTCATTCTGAGCGGC